>BQIY01000136.1 GCA_021604265.1 Nitrospirales bacterium | reverse complement strand
ATGTGATACACATTGCCTTTCAATAAATATCGCGCCCCGCTCAATTGACCAAGTTTAACGGCCAACCCAGGCTCGGTCATACCCCGATGCTGGAGCCATTGCTCCCGCAATACGGCACCTAAGGATTGACGAGAAATGATTTGAATTCCCGGCTGCATGGCCAAATCCGTCACAAGCATGTCTGGAAGACCCTGCCGTAACCAGGCCCAGCGAGAATCATCACGATGAATATCAAATGGTAAAATCCCGAGCGAATGTGGGAGAGAGAGAGGAGTTTGTCGTTGGACCTGAACAGAGGACGATTCGGCTATCGATGCGGAATGAGGAGGCGTTGCACAACTCACGAGCCCGAGAAACGTTACACTGAGAATAACGGACGGAACAAGCAAAATGGCCTTAACTCGCAACCCAACCGTGGGGATGACTCTGACGATGACGCTGAATAATGGCTTGAGAGCGGATAATATGACGAATAATGGCCTCTCGATCGTCTTCCGATATTTCAGTAAACTGCACCGCTGTTTCAAAATACGACTCTTCGTTTTTTTGTACCAGAGACGTTCTCACCACTTTCCCAATGGCTTGAATCGGAACAAACGGACGAAGAATCAGGCGCAAAACCAGAGCACTGTCAACAGAAAATTCGTTCTCGGTCTTGAACCGAATGCCAGAACCACTGAGATTCACATTCATAAACTGCGGAATGGTATCCGTTAAGCGTTTTTCCTTGGCCAACGTCTTGAGTACTGATGTTAATAACCAATCAATGCGAGTTAACATTCGTAACATGAGCGGATCTTTAATGGTGAGATCCTTTTCATCAACCATCGCACGAACCAAGTCGGGTGAGACGGCTAATTCCTCCCACTGCCACTGAGCCATTTGCGCCTCGCTCGGTTCAACCGCTTCATAGGAAAGGGCTAATGGCACATCGACATTGACACATACATTGACAGACCCTCGAACGTCTTTTCGACGTTCATCACTATCTAAACTACTCATACCATCCCTCTTAGAATCTCCAGGCAACCCGCCGGAATATTAGCCTGATCATTGGTCAATTATTCATGAACAAAGAACACATACTGTAAAAAACCGCGCACACTTTCACTTGTACGAGCAAGACTCACACGGATGAGGGATCTGACGTGGACGATACGGTATCGTTTTGCCCAAACTGTTGAATCTGATTGACAATCACCCTGGCTTCTTCGGCTGAACAATTAATTTTCTCTAAATGTTTCATCACCTGCGGGTCTTGACAATGTCGAAGCGCTAACTGAGCAAACACGGTAATCGGCAATAATTTATTCGCCAAAACATGGATCTGCTGCCTGAGAGCATCTCGTTCATTATTTGAGATCGATGCCTCATGTTGGGAAAGTGAAGGTGAGGGGAACATGGAGTTAGGCATAAGTCATATTGGGCACTTGCACATTCAAAACTTTCCTGATGTAACAAAAGCAAGTGTCATACCAACAATAACGATTTCAATGCAGTGAAAAAGTTTACATTTGGAAACAAAAATAATAAATATACGATTTCTCTGCGAATCGCCTGTTGGAGCAACTGACCAGACCCGTCAACATCTTGACGATGCTGAATATTTTTCCGCGAATAAGCCTACGCGTTACCATGACCAGCGTGGATCAAATTTCGCTTAGCTGTTTCTCATTGAGGAATATGTGGCGAAGATATCTATGCTTCACCTAACGGAAAGAGAGTACTTCAAAGGAGAATACCTATGAGTGGCCTAGACAATCAGGGAACTGGTGAGAGACAAAACGATTGGGTCGTAAGAAATGATATCGTGAGATGCAGGTCAAAGACCATTCAGACTGATCGCACAAAACGAGTGCCTGCGGAATTCGAATATGTCAATTTATGTTTTTTTTGCCGTAACTTACGACACTGCTCCTGAACATCATCCAGACTTTGTTGCGTTGCGGCTTGAACCACTCGCGCACGCTCTTGAACCATCAAATCAATGTCAATCAAACGCTTGACCACCGTAGCCGGCAATTCATGAAAAACGAATTCTTCTGCGCGACGTTGATATAACCTGGTCACGCGATCCCAATGTCCAGCCTCAGATGAAGCAAGAGCTTCTTGGGTCAACAGTTCAATGGGATGTTGAGAGACAGCGGACATCGTTGATTTCTCTAGACTCCCACGGCTTGAGCCATGGCGCCTTGCCGTGCTAACTCCACCCAGGCTTCGCGGACCACGCCTAAACATCGAATGGGACTATTTAAGCGAGTGGAATCATGATGAAGATTGGCTTGAGTCAGTTCATGTTGCACATATTCATATAAACGACGCAAATCTTTCGCAATGGTCCCCCCTTGCTCCATGTCAAGCGAAGCGGATAATTCGTTCACCACGGCCAGGGCACGGTCAAGAAATCGAGCTTTATCCTGCCGGTTATTGGTTCGAATTCCTTCCTGCGCCAACTTCAACGATTGAATCACTCCATCATACAATAACACCACCACTTGCACAGATGATGCGGTTTGTACTTGAGTTTTGGCATAGAGTTGAGCACCTTGCATCATAACGACGACCCTTCCCTCGATTGGCGTTATATTAACGAATTCAAATTGTCTAATTGTGACTGCAAACTCGACAACAATCCATCGAGATTGGCAAACTTAATTCGTTGTTGTTCTTCAAATTGTTCCAGACGAGATTCAAGAAGTGTCACTTGGTCATCAAAATCATCAATTTCAGTCGTCAGAGAATTTTGCCGTAATGCCAGAGCGCCAAATCCTACATCATCCAATTCATCAACAACATCCAGCAAACGCTCGGCAATGCCAGTTGTGCCATTGGTATTATTTTGAATAAACAATTCACGAACTTCATCAAACGACGTACTTAATTGAGCATCTAAATCTGCTTCGTCAAGAACAATGGTTCCATCCGCCGCTTGGGTTTGGAAGCCAATTTGACCAGCCGAACTCACTGAAGATAAGCCCGGAACTTGATCTGATAGGGCTCTTCGTATTTTATCTAGAACCGTTCGTGCAATCGATTCACCGACAAAAATTCCCCGTTCCTCTGTTTCAACATTAAACACGGTTCGTTCATTCACGAACGTCACCACTTCATTGTAAGACTCCACCAGTGATTGAATGCCTTCTTTGACGGCTGAAACATCCTGTGTGACCGCAATCGTCACCGGATTCGCGGCATCAACGCCCTGAAGATTCAGGGTGACGCCGGTAATGACATCAGATAAGGTGTTGGATGATCGTTGGAGCGTTACCTGATCATTGCCGGCAGCGCCAAGGACAACTTCTGAATCCTGTGCGGCTTGGAGAGTGTCAACTCCAGCCCCGACGGTATTGAGGGTCGTATTATCAGCGGTCACCGCAATGGCATTCGACGCTCCGGTATCATTCGCAGTCAGGACTAAACGATACGCCGGGGTCGCTTCACTTCCCGTATTCAGGGTCGAAGCGCTCACGCCGGCACCAAGATCATTAATCGCATTCTTTAATTCATCAAGTGTCGCATCGGCACCTAAATTCACCGTTTGCGCAGGTCCGCCCCCAACGGTAAACGAAAAGGTTCCTGATCCGCCGCTCACAATGTCAGTATCCGTGGAAGAGACAGTGGTAGCCGACTTCGAAGTCACTTGATGAGCTGTGGCCAATTGGTTAACGGTAATGGTGTGCGTCCCGGCGGTGGCCGCCGATGAAGACGAGGCTGTCAGGACATTCTGGGCGCTGGCCGTACTGACATCAACTTTCGTCTTATCAAAACCCACTCGCGTTCGAAGACTTCCCGCGGCACTCTGAAGACTAAGCAGTCTTGTCCCAAGCGTTCCCAAGTCAGACAACTTTTCTTGAGCTGCCAGCTTTTTCTCTGTGAGTCGATCAATAGGAATACGTTCAGCCTGTACGAGAAAATCCACGATTTGACCAAAGTCTACACCATTCCCAAGACCTCCAAAACTTATATTCATATCGAAACACTCCCTGTCATGTTAGTGCCTCCTGCTGACAACAAGGCTCCATGATCATGATCAACACGATACACAGCCTCTTCTTCCCTTGAAGGTCCAACCCCTCACCAAGAAAAGCTGATTTATTGCTCATGCTTCTTCTTCAAGAAGGATTCCTGAATGTTCATCAAAGAATCGCTGAGCTTGCAAGACTTCTTCCGAGGGAATTTGCCGTATCAGTTCTCCGGAGTCCCGTTCAACGACTTTGATCACCACTCGATCCAGGTCTTCTTCAACAGAAAACTGCACATGAGAATCAAGCTGATTAACAGTATCTTGGATCCGTGCAACCTTTTCTTTTAGGTCCTGACTGAGCACAGCATCTCGCGTTGTTAACGTCTCTTGTATACCTGAAGCATTGTTGCGATCTTCTGACGATGAAGATAATCGAACTGACGGCTTTTTCTCTTGAACATCGGTCGAATCAGAAGTCGCTTTGGCTCCAGAACGATCGCGTACGCCTTGCCCAATGGACAATGCCGCCGATGTAGATTCTGGAACGCTCTGTATCATAGTACTCCCCCATTTACATACGAAGCAGGGTGAGCAAGGCCGAATACGGCCTTGCTCGATTCCCTATCTTCATTAATTCAGTAGCGCAAGCGCTTGCTGAGGTAACGTATTGGCTTGCGCCAAAATCGATGTTCCCGCTTGCACCAAAATTTGATTTCGTACAAACTGAGCCGTTTCAAAGGCAATATCCGCATCCCGAATACGAGATTCAGCAGCCGTGATATTTTCATTTGCGACAGCGAGATTCTGAACGGCGGCGTCAATTCGATTTTGCAATGAACCAATCGTCGCTCGAGCGCTGGCCACGGCACTAATAGCACTATCAATGTTTGCCAATGCACTCACGGCACCACCAGATGTTGAAACGTTGACAGTACTCAATCCTAGATCACTCGTGGTCAAATCATTGAGTGCAATCGACAAGGTATCATTCGCCGAGCTTCTAAATCCGATTTGAATGGAAAGACTATCATTGGTTGATCCACTCAACAATTTCACATTGTTAAACTCGGTAACTGACGAAATTCGGTCAATTTCCGATCGCAACGCCACAAATTCTTGATCCAAGAATGACCGTTCCGTCGCTCCGAGAATACCACTGGCTGACTGCTCAGCTAATTCCCGCAACCGACCCAGAAGGTTACCAATATTGGCAGCACCGCCGTCAGCGATCTGCAATAAACTAATACCATCATTGGCATTTCTGGAAGCCTGATTGATACTTCGGATTTGAGCTCGAAGTGTTTCAGAAATACCCAATCCAGCAGCGTCATCGGCGGCTCGGGTAATTCGAAGTCCTGAAGACAGACGCGCCACAGAACCATTTAACGAATTCGTGTTCGCTTCTAAGTTCCGTTGGGCATTAAGAGATGCGATGTTTGTGTTGACGACAAGAGCCATATAAATCCTCCTTGATAATGTGTGACTTCAGAGTATCCATACTCTAAAGCTGCATGAATGATACTGTGGTGCTGCTCTCCTTCCCCAAGATGAATAATCTCATTTTGGTTTCGATCATACCTATCGGAACCGGCAGCAAAGACTTGAGGGTTTTCTTTCCCCACACACATAATGCACACAAACAAGAAAGAATTTGTCACATTGATACATTTTCATCATTTCCTCAAAAGGACTGGCGAGTGCTTTACGGGTTATGCGGCAACCGTGGCACGACTTCATATTCGAGAAGATCCGCGATTCCCACCAGATCAGCCCGTTCACGAGCCGCCAGCACTTCTTGCAACCACGCGACCATCGAATCCGGTTGACCATCGGCAGTCCCAACCGCTCGAGCCAGCTCTACCCATTCGACATAATCTGCCAGCCGTCCAAACCAATCATCGAGTTGGCGTAAACGTTTTTCTCCTCGGCGAAACGCTTGAATGAGTTGCTCCGCATCGGCTCGTAGCCCCACACCATATTCTTGAGCACTGAGTGCGCCGCTTTCGACAATAGCTTGAAGAGGCTGACTCGTCGCCACTACATTACCCAACGAACCGGCTTCTTGCGACAGGATCGAGGGAACCAAGTCTCGATCCGTAAACGCCCGTTCTCCGACTGTTAAATTTGTGACAAGACATCCTCTCGCATGCGCCGCATCACTCACACGCGCAATCACTTCCTCAAGTTTGGCCGTATCGGCCATTTCCCACACTTCTTCATCAAGTTGTACCTGCATACGTGCCCCTCCTTGCTGGTAGACTATCAATTCCCAAACGCTGCATGACATCAATTGAACGATGCTTCCACATGGCATAGGCCAATGCATGTTCACGAGCCATCCCACGAAGATCAGTTTGACGTAGATTATTGGTGTCTCGATAACAGACTGCCGTGATTGGATGAAACGCTGGAGACCTTCGTCCTAATATTCTGGCTTCATGTGCAACATGATTTAACCGTTCGTGACAGTCTTTCAGGCGCTGAACTGGTAGAATGTTCTGAGACGTCAGAGCAACCATTTCCTCAGCCGTCGTAC
>BQIY01000135.1 GCA_021604265.1 Nitrospirales bacterium | reverse complement strand
ATTATTGTTGTCGAGATTGAGAAAACGGTTCTTGGATTTGTGGTGGATTCTGTAGAGGAAGTTCTCCGGTTACCGGAAAGTCTCATTGAGACGCCTCCCAGTACTGGTCGTGGAGGAAGTGCTGAATTTCATAAGGGTGTTGGTCGAGTGAATGGACGTTTGTTGATGATACTCGATCTTGGCCAAATTCTTGGTGTGGGGACAAGCAGTTAAATTTTTAGGATCGTAAACCATGGATATATTGACAATCATTGGGCTCGTGGTCGCAGCCGTTTCAATTCTTGGTGGACAGGTGCTGGAGGGAGGCCATATTAGCTCGATTGTCCAGCCCACCGCCGCGTTAATCGTATTTGGCGGAACAATTGGAGCGGTAATGATCAACTATCCGATGGCCATTTTCATGAAAGCCATGGGGAGTGTGGGAAT
Source organism: Nitrospirales bacterium (assembly GCA_021604265.1). Next base: position 6,075 of record BQIY01000135.1, on the reverse strand, counting down.
GGTGTTTGGAAATGTCTCTGTTGATCAAAAAGGGATTATCGCACAGATTGTCGAATTGGGAAATGTGAGCCGAAAGCAGGGGTTATTGGCATTAGAAGGACAAATTAAAAATATTTCGGACCCGCTTATGGCGAAAGGGGTTCAGTTGGTGGTTGATGGTACAGAACCTCCAAAAATTCGAGAGATTCTTGAAGTGGAAGTCGGGATGTTTGAAGAGGAGTATACCTTGGCAGGCAAGGTGTGGGAAGCGTTTGGAAGTTATGCGCCAACCGTTGGGATTCTTGGTGCGGTCATGGGGCTGATCCATGTGATGGAAAACCTTGCCGATCCTTCGTCGTTGGGCGGCGGTATTGCCGTGGCCTTTGTGGCGACGATTTATGGCGTTGGTGGTGCAAATCTCGTTTTTCTCCCTTTTGGGGGGAAAATTAAATTAAAGGCCAAAGAGATAATTGTTGGAAAACTCATGGTGATTGAAGGGCTTGTCTCAGTCGCGCAAGGTGAGAATCCTCGTATGATAGAGGAAAAGCTGAGCGGGTTCCTTTCTGAGGCCGAGCGAAGCAAGTCCTGATCAGTGTATCAATGTAGAAGGCGAGGCGGTTTCGTTGAAAAAGAAACACGAAGAGCATGAAAATCATGAACGCTGGCTGGTCTCGTATGCGGACTTTATCACGTTGCTCTTTGCGTTTTTTGTGGTGATGTATGCCGTCTCCTCAGTCAATGAAGGAAAATATCGGACATTGAGTGAATCGTTGGTGAGTGCGTTCAGCAATCACAAGCCAGTGGGGAGCCCGACGATTGTTGAATTGCCTTTCTCGAAACGGAAAGAAGTGCTGACAAATGAAGAGTCGAAGATCAAGCAAAATGTCCGTGCCTATGTGAAAATTGCGAACGCGATACAGGGCACGAAACTTCCAGATGGCGTGTCAGTGACGTCAGGGAAGCGAGGGTTGAATATTCGTATTTCTGATGACGCCTTATTTGCCAGCGGAAGTGCCAGTATTCGTCCAGAGGTTAAAGAGTTTTTAGACTTGATCTCGGGATTGGTGAAAGATTTGCCCAATTATATTAGCGTCGAAGGTCATTCCGATTCTGTACCCATTCGTGCTGCGGCCTTTCCTTCGAATTGGGAGTTGTCGGCCTCACGAGCCAGTGTCCTTGTTCGATATTTTACCGATATTCGTGGCTTAGATCCTCAGCGATTTTCCGCCATAAGCTATGCCGGCTATCGTCCTGTTGCCTCAAATGATACGGCCAAAGGCCGAAGTGCGAATCGTCGTGTGGAAATTGTCGTTCTTCGTCATACGCATGCTCCGACGCTACCGCGAAATCCCTTCGTGAATCCCTGATACATCGATACCGATAAATATCTTCTCCAAGAACCCGCCTTCTGTGTAGACCCGTTCTTCCATGATTTGGTGTGTGTTGATGGGTAGACAACACCCTTGAGTCGGCAAGATTTTCCTTGTAAACGAGTAAACGTAAAAAACAAGTCAGACGTCACATTGGAAGAAAACCGCATGTGCTTCTGATAGTCCTGGACTGTATGAAGAGATTTGTTTAATTTTTCACGGCTTTCTTGCCTCATTTCGTATCTCAGCCCCTGTATCGTTCATACTGTTTCTACCTTGGCATGTCCGTTGCTTCGATAGCCTGCAGATTAACCTTCTCAGGAGAAGACCATGAATCGTGGTATTTATCCGCCGTTAGCCGGGGCCATCTCTTTTGAACGACGTTTAGAAGTACTTTCTCATAATATTGGCAACGTCAATACCACTGGCTATAAGAAAGATAAGCCAGTGTTTGAAACCATTCTTGGTAGCGTATCTGGACGGCCAATTGCCGGTATGGATTTATTTCCTCGCGTTGGCAGAATTATCCCGGAGGTTGATCAAGGCGCACTCGAACAAACTGGCCGAAAGCTGGATGTTGCACTCAATGGGCCGGGTTTTCTTGTGGTCAAGACGGCTGATGGCGATCGGCATTTTCGAGGTGGGCGTCTCTTTCAAAACGAAAATGGGGAAATTATTACGCATACAGGAGATCCGGTATTGGGGAAAGCGGGACCCATAAAAGTCCCACCTGGAGAGATTGCGATCGATCGAAATGGTGAGGTGAGTGTCAATAATACTGTGGCTGGTCAATTACGAATTGAGAAGCTTCTCCCGACGACGACTCCTGTCAAGGCTGGCGATTTATACTGGATCATTCCAGAAAATGTCGAGGTCGCCAACGATACCTCGGTTCAGCAGGGCATGTTAGAAAATTCCAATATTAACCCGGGTATGGATATGGTGGAGTTGATTAAAGTGACGCGGGCGTACGAGCAAATGCAAAAGGCTATTCAAACGATGGATGAATTAGCGAGTCAGGTCATACAAGTCGCGCGAGTTCAAGGGTAAGTGATGTCGTGCGTGGGGTGCGGTGAAGAAGATCCCGCATGAGGTTGAGAATGCAGATGAGATCTTGAGGTGATGTCTGAAATGTCAGAGGAGAAATCTATATGATTCGTGCCATGCATACCGCGGCGACGGGCATGTTCGCTCAGCAATTAAATATCGATACGATTGCGCATAATTTAGCTAACGTCAATACCACGGGATTTAAGCGAGGGCGTGCCGAGTTTGCCGATTTACTCTATCAAATTCAGCGATTGCCGGGGTCTAGTGCCTCAACGGTCGGCGTATTTCCTGTTGGGATCCAAGTCGGACTTGGTGTTCGTCCGGTGACGGTATCGAAAGAGTTCGTCCAGGGAAATCTAAAGCAAACCTTTAATGATTTGGACTTGGCCATTGAAGGGCGCGGAATGTTTCAGGTGACCCGTCCTGACGGCACGACCATGTATACCCGAGGTGGCTCGTTTAAGCAAGATAGTACGGGGAATGTCGTCACGGGAGATGGAGATACGCTTGTGCCAACCATCACTGTTCCTTCTGGGGCATTGAAAATTGACATTGGTCAGGATGGCACCGTTTCGGCTTTGCTGCCTGGTGTCGCAACGGCAACACAAATTGGACAAATCCAACTTGTTCGGTTTGATAATCCTGCTGGTCTGGTGGCTCGAGGTGATAATCTGTTTATTGAAAGTGCGGCTTCTGGTCCAGCTCAGCAAGGGACTCCAGGATTTTCGACGGGATTCGGATTGATTCAGCAAGGGTTTCTCGAAACCTCGAATGTCAATATTGCCGATGAAATGGTGAATATGATCATTGCGCAACGCAGTTATGAACTGAATGCCAAGGCCATTCAAGCATCAGACGACATGATGCAGGTGGCGAATAATCTAAGGCGGTAAGATATGAAGAGAGTCCTGATAGGTGAATTGGTCCTGAGTCTGTGCTTGAGCGTGATGCATGGAGTCTCAAGTGAATCCGCGTTTGCCAGGACCATCGAGCAGCCGCAAGTCGAGACGCAACGAATAGAGATTCGACAGCTACACCAGACGATTATGGACGATCTCCGCACACGATTCGAATCGAAAAATATGCAGCTAGAGCTTCAGGTCCTCTTCCCCAAAAAGCCAATTGAAGTGCCTGCCGGACGGTTGGGGCTAGACGTTCGGAATGATCGATTTAGCGATTTGACGGGCCGTCGGGCGTTTCGTGTGCAAGTCAGGGTGGATGCTCAACTGATCAAGACGGTGAGTGTGGTGGCATCGGTGACCGCCCGTGTCGAGGTGCTGACGCCTGTGCGTTGGATTAAAGTCTACGAGGTGTTGACATCAAAAGACGTAGTCAAAAGAACCGTGAATCTTCGAACGTTGAGTCAAGATGTTCTGATGGATCCCAAGGACATCATTGGGAAGCAGGCCGCACGGTCTTTGCCGCCTCATCAACCGCTTCGGTCTTCGTTTCTTGCTGAGCCGCCGCTCGTGCACAAAGGTGATCGTGTGATGATTGAAGTGAGGCGTGGCGGGCTGTTTGTGCAAACGCTCGGGGTGGCAAAAGCTTCCGGGCAATCTGGAGAGCTCATCACGGTCACGAACCAAACATCAGGCCGTGATGTCCTCGCCATGGTACGGTCTGCAGGCGTTGTCGAGGTTAAATTTTGAGAGACTTCAGTATGCGACACGGCCTTACACCCTATGCCATTTTAGCTGTGGCGCTGATGACGTTGCTCTACGGTTGCGCGGCTCCGCCGCCGCCTGTTCAGAAAGTTGAAGACGAGGCGTTTGAGCAACCACCGTTGTCCCTTCCTGATACGGCAGGTTCATTGTGGCAAGAAGAGAACGGTCGGGCGTATTTATTTGAGGATCGTCGTGCGAGCCGTATTGGTGACATCGTGATTGTTGAAATTGTTGAACAACATCGAGGGTCCAAGTCGGCAAATACCACCGCTGATCGTGAATCAACGTATCGGAATTCTATCGGCGGGTCGATTTTCGGTTTCAATAATTTTGCCTCGACCTTCATTGATGGACTCGGTATTGATTCGAGTACGGAGAATGAATTTGAGGGGAGCGGATCAACAAGCCGTGAAGATAGCTTGACTGGCACCATTGCGACACGAGTGACCGAAGTCTTGCCGAACGGAGATTTACGGATTACGGGGCGACGAGAAGTGACCGTGAACAGTGAAAAACAGACGATGATTCTGAAAGGCATTGTCCGGCGAATTGACTTGGACACGACCAATACGGTGATTTCTTCTGCGATTGCAGAAGCCAAAATTGAGTATACCGGACTCGGTGTGGTGGATGATGTCCAGCGCCCGGGATGGCTAGTCAGAATTCTCGATTGGATCATTCCATTTTAATGATCACCAAAAACTTAAGAGGCACCATGAGACGCAGGGCAACAGGTCGGTATCCATATTGCTCCGGATCGTACTGGAGGCGTGCGCACACCATCCTGCTCTTGCTTCTGTGTGTGTGCATCCCGCTGACGGGCGATGCGGCGCGAATTAAAGACATTGCATCGATTGAGGGAGTCCGCGAAAACCAACTGATTGGCTATGGTCTCGTGGTTGGACTGGATCGAACCGGGGATTCCGTCGTTGGCGGGCAGTTTACGGCTCAAGCCATTCTTTCCATGCTGAATTCGATGGGTATTAATCTCAAAGTTGATCCGATTCAGTTACTGACCAAAAATACTGCCTCTGTCATGGTGACGGCCAAACTTCCGCCATTTGCTCGGCCAGGAATGAAGTTAGACATTCAGGTTTCTTCGTTGGCCAATGCAAAGAGTTTGAAGGGCGGCACCTTATTGCTGACGCCGTTAAAAGCTCCGAATCAGCAAGTGTATGCTGTCGCGCAGGGGCCGATATCGACATCGGGGTTTGAAGCCGGGGCCTCCGGGACATCCGTGACGAAAAACCAGCAGTCCGGTGGGATTATCCCGAGTGGAGCCATTGTGGAAAAGGCTGTGGATCTGAGCATTGAAAAGTGGAAAGCTTTTTCATTGAGTATCCGGGAAGCTGATTTTACCACCTCGCTTCGTGTGGCGGATGCCATTAATACGCATTTTGGGGCAGGGGTGGCGTTGCCTGTGAGTTCCGGGCAAGTCAAGGTGGTGATGCCGAAATCATTTCAAGGGAAAATTGTTCAATTAATCGCAGCTGTCGAAGGGCTGAATGTTGATGTAGATGTTCGAGCCAAAGTCGTGGTGAATGAGCGGACCGGAACCATAGTGATGGGTGAACATGTGCGCTTATCGAGTATGGCTATTTCGCATGGAAGTTTGACGATTAAGATCAAAACAGAATTTGATGTTTCGCAACCTGAGGCGCCGGGTCTCATTGGCAGTGCTGCTGGTGAAACGGTGGTGACTGCCGAATCTGATACGACGGTTGAGGAAGAATTGGGGCAGGTCATTCAAATCGATCAATCGGTTACATTAGGGGATCTCGTCAAAGCCTTGAATTTTATCGGCGTCTCTCCGCGGGATCTCGTGGCCGTTCTAACAGCCGCCAAGGCGGCTGGAGCGCTTCAGGCAGACATGGAAATGATTTAAGGATTCTAATCGGTGAAGCCTAAAGAGTGAGATGAAGTATCGAAGGACGAAAGACGAACAACAAAACAAGATATGGGTTTGAACATCTTACGGTTCGAAAGGAGTCTTGAAACGTGGTAGACGGAAT
>BQIY01000134.1 GCA_021604265.1 Nitrospirales bacterium | reverse complement strand
GCATCAAGACCTTGCAAGAGCGACCCCCCTCCAGTTAAGACAATTCCGCGATCAATGATATCGCCGGCCAGTTCGGGCGGTGTATTTTCGAGCGCCAAACGAATGGCGCCAACAATCGTGGCAATTGAATCCTGCAAGGCGTCTCGTACTTCTGTGTCATGAATGAATATGGTTCGCGGGATCCCTGAAATCAGGTCTCGGCCCTTCACAGCCATTTGTTTTTTTTCAGGAAACGGATGAGCAGAGCCCACTTCCATTTTTATGCGTTCCGCCATATGCTCACCAATCAAGAGGCTGTATTCTTTTTTCAGATAACTGACAATGGCCGCATCGATTTGATCACCAGCAACCCGGACCGACTCGCTGTACACAATGCCTCCTAAAGAAATCACTGCAATATCCGTCGTGCCGCCCCCAATATCCACCACCATATTCCCTGAAGGCTCCGTAATGGGAAGTCCGGCTCCTATGGCCGCCGCGACTGGTTCCTCGATCAGATAGACTTCTCGTGCTCCTGCCAGTTCAGCTGACTCCTTAACCGCTCGCTGCTCTACCTGCGTAATCCGCGAAGGCACACCGATCACAATTCGAGGGCGGACGAGCGTATGGCGCTTATGGACTTTATGAATAAAATAACGGAGCATGCGCTCAGTCATATCAAAATCCGCAATCACCCCTTCCCTCATGGGTCGAATGGCCACGATATTCCCCGGCGTTCGGCCAATCATTTTTTTGGCATCTTCTCCGACAGCCAGAATATTATTACTGGGACTTTCAATGGTGACGACAGAAGGCTCGTTCAACACGATACCTTTATTCTTCATATAGATCAGCGTTGAGGCCGTCCCAAGATCAATCGCCATATCACTCGACAATAAACTGAGAAAATTACTGATGAATCCCATGGACCACGTTCCTTATCACACTCGCTCAGGCAGGATACTGAAGCATGAACACTATCCCTGCATGTTGATTAGTCGCTCGCCCTTTTTCTGAACCCATTCATTCGCCGGCTTGATCTCCGGACATGACATCACCCTCCCTCCACACAACCCCTTACCCAATTAATAAAATGAACGCCTCAGTCGCAATGATGACGATTGACGAAAGATCAACCCTTTATGACGTGTGGAGCTGTGGACAAGTTGCCAGGATGGATTAGACTGGTGAACGGGTTTGGCTTCTGAACACAACACAAGACTCTGACAGAACTCTAGCACTACGCCTGAGTTCAGCCGTCCTTTTTAATATAGCAAATCTCATAAGTTATGACAAAGATAGAAATTTTCCATTGAACGCATTACGAACGGAGACTCAAGTGCGACAGACGGCTGAAAGACATGAAGGAACGATGGACACAGACTTGCCAGTGATATGGAAATTGGGTTATTAGAGTCAGAACATAATCAACAAAGCGTTAGGATTGCCCATGTCAGCCAAAACTCTCTTTCAGAAAATTTGGGACCAGCATGTTGTTCAAGCAGACGCTGATGGAACAACCTTGCTGTATATTGATCGTCACCTCGTTCATGAAGTGACATCACCGCAAGCCTTTGAGGGACTCAGGATAGCCGGCCGGCGTCCTCGGCGTCCGGCAGCAGCCTTGGCCGTTCCGGATCATAATATTCCAACGACCGATCGCCGGCTCGGCATTGTCGATCCTATGAGCGCCAAGCAAGTTGAGACGTTGTCCGACAATTGCCAGGAATTCGGGATTACCTTATTCAGTATGAATGATATTCGGCAAGGCATTGTTCATGTCATCGGTCCGGAACAAGGATTAACCTTGCCTGGAATGACCATTGTCTGCGGTGACTCTCACACCTCCACGCATGGCGCATTTGGGGCCCTGGCTTTTGGGATTGGCACCTCTGAAGTCGAGCATGTCTTAGCCACACAATGTCTCGTGCAAAAGAAGCCTAAAACCATGGAGGTGCGCGTAGAAGGATCGCTCTCTGAATTCTGCTCGCCCAAGGATGTCATTTTAGCGATTATTGGCAAGATTGGCATTGGCGGCGGGACAGGCCATGTCATTGAGTATACGGGGTCTGTTATTCGATCATTTTCCATGGAAGGTCGAATGACACTTTGTAATATGTCCATTGAAGGCGGAGCACGAGCAGGCCTGGTTGCCCCCGATGAGACCACGATCTCGTATGTTCAAGGCCGGCCCCTGTCACCCCGCGGTCCGCTCCTTGAACAGGCTAAACAACACTGGCAAAGCTTAACGACCGACTCAGATGCGCAGTATGATCATGTCATTGAAATACGAGGAGAAGATATTGCGCCACAAGTCACCTGGGGAACCAATCCAGGGATGGTGACTGGTGTTGATGGCAAAATTCCAGACCCCAAAGAGTTACGTGACGAAAAGACTCGTCACGCAACGGAACAAGCGCTCACATACATGGACTTGAAGCCTGGAACGCCAATCCAGGACATTAAAATTGATCGGGTCTTCATTGGGTCATGCACCAACTCCAGAATTGAAGATCTTCGAATAGCGGCCAAATATTTTTCCGGCAAACGAGTCGCCTCCGGCGTTCATGCCATGGTGGTCCCGGGATCCGGGTTGATCAAAAAACAAGCTGAAACCGAAGGACTTGATAAAATTTTCCTCGAGGCTGGCGTTGAATGGCGAGAAGCCGGCTGCAGTATGTGCCTGGCCATGAATGCTGATGTGCTCAAACCCGGCGAACGTTGTGCTTCAACGAGCAATCGAAACTTTGAAGGCCGTCAAGGAAAAGGCTCACGGACACACCTTGTCTCTCCAGCCATGGCCGCTGTCGCCGCCATCGAAGGACACTTTGCGGATATCCGGCACTGGGCGTAAATCTGAGGATCAGGGACTCAAAAACTTTTTTTGACAGGGAATAGGCATCTATGGAACCGTTTATCACGCACACCGGCTTAGTGGCACCATTGAATCGGCTGAATGTCGACACGGACCAGATCATTCCCAAACAATATCTCAAGACGATTCACCGCACCGGGCTGAAAGAAGGACTCTTTGCCGATTGGCGGCACACATCCGACGGGTCTCCCGACCCTGAATTCTTCAGCAATCAACCTCGATATCAAAACGCGACGATTCTCTTAACCGGTGAAAACTTTGGTTGCGGTTCTTCCAGAGAACATGCACCCTGGGCGTTATTGGATTATGGGTTTCGTTGCCTCATTGCTCCAAGTTTTGCAGATATTTTCTACAACAACTGTTTTCAAAATGGAATCCTACCCGTGACGCTGAGCGCGAAGGAAATCCAAACCCTGTTTGATCGAGAAACCAGACAGAAACCCTATTCCATAACCGTCGACCTCCCTGAACAGCAGGTGATTCTGCCTGATGGTGATCGCTACTCTTTCACCATTGATCCCTTTCGAAAAGACTCCCTACTGAAAGGGCTTGATGCCATTGGAGTGACCTTGCAAAGCCAAGAGGCCATTGACGCCTATGAAGTTCGTCGGGTGAAAGAATCCCCTTGGTTATTTCAAGATATGGCATAACACGAGCTCCCTTCACCATGTGCCAGCGCATGTTCAGGCGCTTTTGGCCTTTGACGTGAATCCGATAGTCTTCCCGTCCTTTTCTTTAGCTACTGAATACGATACGGTTGTCACAGGAGACTTGCTCCTGAAGCTCACATCGGCATGATTCAGAAGCCCATGCGAGATGGGCCCATGCATTCATGAGGGATTGAATTGACAAACGCATGAGTAACGCTCTCGCGCGAATCTTCTCCCACAGCGTGTCAAGAAGCGAATAATCAATGCCTGAACATTCCATCCTCCAAGACGTATTGACGATTTTCTCCGTCTCCATCGGTGTCGTGTTTTTATTTCAGAAACTCAAGCTTCCTTCGATTGCAGGCTTCCTGGTCGCCGGAACCCTGGTCGGACCGTATGGCCTCAATTTAATATCCGATCGTGAACAGATTAAAGTTCTCGCAGAAATTGGCGTCATACTCCTTCTCTTTACCATTGGTATTGAGTTCTCATTAGCTCAGCTCAAAGCCTCGCGGCGCGTACTCCTCATCAGCGGACCAGTTCAAATATTAGGGGTATTACTGTGCGTCGCCATTGGAGGCGTCGCCATTGGACTATCTGTTCAAGAAACAGTGTTTTGGGGAAGCCTCCTGTCATTGAGCAGCACGGCCATTGTCCTGAAAGCATTGGGAGAACGTGGAGAAATGGATACCCATCATGGCCGTTCAACAATCGGCATTCTGCTCTTTCAAGACTTGGCCGTCGTTCCAATGATTTTGATTACACCACTCTTGGGAGACGACCAGACCGGCGATGCAAGTGCCATTATTTTTATCTTGATAAAATCTGCCTTAGTCGTCACGCTGATCGTCGTCGCGGCTCGCGTCATCACCCCAAAATTATTAGAGCATATTGTCCGAACCAGAAGCCGGGAACTGTTTCTCCTCACAATCATCGTCTTAGGATTGGGGACAGCCTGGCTCACGTCCCTGACGGGCCTCTCACTCGCCTTAGGCGCCTTTTTAGCTGGTCTCCTGATTTCAGAATCACAATACAGCCATCAAGCTCTCGCAGAAGTTCTTCCGTTTCGCGATAGCTTCAATAGCTTATTTTTTGTTTCGATCGGCATGCTGATTGACCTTCGTGTCATTGCAACGCATCCAGCGTTAATCCTGGGGTTAGTTGCCGCCGTCCTGTTTGGGAAATTCCTGACGGCTGCCGGTGCGGCTCTCGCCGCAGGGGCTCCAGTACGATCAGGGATTCTGACCGGCGTGGCGTTAGCGCAGGTTGGAGAGTTTGCGTTTATTCTGGCACAAGAAGGAAGACAAGCTCACCTCCTTGAGGCACAAACCTATAACATCTTCCTTTCCGTCTGTGTCCTCTCGATGATCATCACGCCATTTCTTATTCAATGGGCGCCCAAACTCGCGAAACGCGCAGAAGCGCTCCAACGAGTCCATCATTGGTTCGGACACAAAGAATCGGGCGTTCTGGCTTCAGCCCCCCTAAAAATCAAAGACCATGTCATCATTGTCGGCTATGGACTGAACGGACGAAACTTGGCGCGGGTGCTTCAAGACATGGAAATTCCGTACCTCGTCCTCGACATTGGAGCAGACCTGGTTCATGCAGCCAAAAGCCACGGGGTGCACATTCAATATGGTGATGCCACAAATCCAACCGTACTGAAACAGGTTCAAATCGAACAGGCGCGCGCGATTGTGATCGCCACCTCAGACCCATTTGGAGTGCGGAGAACGGTCCAACTAGCCCGTGAACTGAATACGCAGATTCATATTGTCGTCCGAACGCGATACCTGAAAGAATTAGAGGAACTCCATGACTTAGGCGCCAATGAAGTCATACCTGAAGAATTTGAAACATCCATTGAAATCTTCACACTGGTTCTTCAGTGCTACAAAATTCCCAAGCCTGTCATTTTTGAAAAGGCAGAAGAAATTCGTCGTGAAGGATATGCGCTTTTACGGAGAGCGGAACTCCCAGCTCTCGCTCATCGTTTTCGGAAGGGCGGTTTTGCCGATGTGGAGGTGGAAACCTGGAGAATTGAGGAGGACTCACCGGCGTTAGGACACTCTCTGCAGCAAACGGCGATACAACAAAAAACGGGAACGGTTGTCATCGCCCTCACACGAAACGGCATCACCCAGTCCAAACCTCCAAGCGAGACCGTTCTTGAGACCGGTGATATCCTCGTGCTCCTAGGGTCTCGAGAACAGATCCATAAAGCCATTGCCCTCATTTCTGATATTCAAACGATCTTACCAGCATGAAACACAACTGCTTCAATTTTTTGAAGGGGATCATGACCATTCAGAATGATCAAGGCCATTGAAGGCCGGAATGCTTTTCAGTTGGAATCGAATAAGAAGGGAGAAGATTCTCCAAAGTGCTTGCGTGTCAACTCCGTCACCTGACGTCCACGTGCCGTGCGGTCAAGGTATCCGGATTGGATAAGAAACGGTTCATAGACGTCCTCTATTGTGACTTTTTCTTCCTGAACGGCTGCGGCAATAGCTTCGACTCCAACCGGCCCTCCCTTAAATTTTTCAAGAATCGTTAAGAGAATTTTTCGATCCATTTCGTCGAACCCCGCCTCATCAATTCCCAGCCAAGTTAACGCGTCGCGTGCCACCTCTTGAGTCAAAATCCCTTGAGCCTCCACTTGCGCAAAGTCGCGTGCACGCTTAATCAAGCGATTCGCGATTCGAGGCGTTCCGCGTGAACGGCCGGCTATTTCTGCCGCCGCCTCAGGCATAATCTCGATCTCAAGAAGCCCTGCCGTTCGTGTCACGATCAATTGCAATTCTTCTGGAGAATAAAAGTCGAGTCGATAGACCAACCCAAACCGTTCGCGAAGGGGAGAAGTCAGCGATCCGGCTCTCGTAGTCGCCCCAATGAGCGTAAAGGGGGGAAGATCAAGTTTCATCGTCCGCATTGACGGCCCCTGCCCAATAACGAGATCAATTTGAAAGTCTTCCATAGCTGGATACAAGGCCTCCTCGACTGCAGGAGGCAA
>BQIY01000133.1 GCA_021604265.1 Nitrospirales bacterium | reverse complement strand
ACCACGTTGACGAAGCGAATGGCTGAAGATCTCACCGAGTATTATCACGACGTGGGACTGAAGGTCCGGTATCTCCACTCGGATATCAAGACCCTCGAACGTGCTGAGATTATTCGAGATCTTCGACGGGGCGTGTTTGATGTGCTGGTCGGTATTAACTTACTGCGGGAAGGGTTGGATCTTCCAGAGGTGAGCCTCGTGGGGGTGTTGGATGCCGATAAAGAAGGATTTTTACGAGGACAGCGCGCTCTGATCCAGACGGCGGGGCGTGCCGCCCGCAATAGTCACGGGAAGGTGATTCTTTATGGAGATGGTGTGACGAACTCGATGCATGTCGCATTGAGTGAAACGGCGCGACGGAGAGAAATCCAGAGTGCATATAATGTGGCGCATCGCATTACACCTGAAACCATTAGCAAGCGCATCCATGATCTGGAATCACAAATTGCCGAAGCGGATTACCCTGAACTTACGTTTGCCGCGGAAGAGGAAGCGGTGTATCAAACAGAAGGGGGAGTTGAGAAGGCGATTGCCACGTTAGAGAAAGAGATGAAGGCCGCGGCCAAAAACTTAGAGTATGAGAAGGCGGCGAAGTTGCGTGATAAGATTCGGAGTTTGCGGCAAAAGGCATTGCAGATGGGGGATTAGGGTACGATAGTTCATGGTCTGAAGACTCTTGTCACATGTTTTAATTTGGAGTGAAGCCGAACAATATGGTTGTGGGGAATTAGAGTGGGCTTGGAAACGGTGGTTCTACATTTTAACCGTTAACTTATAGGCATCTAAGGTAGGAAGACTGAACGCATTTCTGGCAGGTGTCCTAGAGCACGAACGTGTTACGGGCCTCGGGATTTGTCTGTTTAATCTTTTGTGAGAGTTGTGTTGGAAGTTCAGTGTTGGGATTGCAGGTGCTCTAGCTAGAGATTTTTATAAAGATAGAATCCGAGGACTGCTCCGACGAAGGTGAAGAAATTCATTTTAAGAAGGAAGCCGAACGTGAATTTGATCAGCACGAGATCAATGGTTACTGGCGGATCAAGTCCCGGAGACAAGGCTCTGGCAAATACGTTTTGAATGGTGCCGGGCGGAGTCGCGACGCGAAAAATTTCTCCCAATAAGCCTCCGAACAGTCCTCCGACAAGGACAAACATAAAGAGGGTCCAGCCTGTTTTTCTCATTTACAATAGTTCCTCATATCGCTCCATGATGATGAGGCGATTCGTTGGCGATCAAGGGTTAGCAGACAATGGATTCGTCAAGATTGAGTGGAAAAAATATGCTTAGGGTAAACTGCTCATCACGATACTAAAACCCCTATGACCTGTCAAGCCTGCCTCCGATCCTGAAGTTGCGTATCGAGGCGAACGAGTGTCGTGTGGTTATGGTGTTGATGGCATGGCCACTGAAAATCTCATCGTCCCCATCATGTTGATGGGATTCACTTCGAAGCCGACATAGATTTCAACACGATAGGTCCCGACCGGCCAATGCTTAGCCGGTCGATCAAATTGTAAGTATCCGCCGTCATCTTCTGTAGCGAGATAGATGGCGTCTTCCTCGATCAGGGCTGATGAATCTTGGCCCTCGACTTGTTCCGGGTAAAGACGGCCAAAGACTTGATACGGGGCGTAGTGTTGATGAACTTGAAAGACCAGAAACACAAAGGGACTCTCAGGAGAAAACACCTTCGTCGGTTCCACGGATACAATCGTATGACCTTTTCGGAGACCTTGTGATTCTTCAAATCCCTTGGCGAACTCTATGTGATAAAAGAGCCCGCCGGGAGGTTGGTCTAAAGCATTGCGGAAGTCTGTCCCTGGTTCTGGAGCTTGTTCGGATGTTGGAGGCGGGTGATAGGGAATGCTCTCATATTTCGAAAAGCCATGCTGTGTTTCATCGGGTTGAAAAACAGGGGGAGGGGTCGTGGAATCAGGCGATTCAGCGTAAAGAGGGCAGAATATTGCGGTAGAACAGAGCCACCAAAAAGTTGATGCAACGACCGAAGTCCCGATGGCTGGTCGAAGAAATAGCCGCATGTTGAGGTTGTTGTTTGCCAGTGGATTGTCGGATGATGCCAAAACATTGATGACTGACGGGTACTCTCTACTCTTTGTGACGTGACCCTGTCAAGAATCTCAAGATGTGCCTTGCGGGGGCAGCAGCAGTCTGTTAGAATCGCTTTCTTTAATAAATTCAACAGCTTGCGTTACATGAAGGAACCCTACTGTTATGGCTGAGTCCTCCACGTTTGATCCTGATGCTCTTCCTCAAATCATTGGAGACTTTCGTCCGGTTGATGAATGGCAAGTGCATATCAATGATGTGTTTTACGGGCTGCGAGGCGCACGGCTTCGCGAGTTTTACCAAACCTTTGCTTCCACTGACTATCGTCTCGGCTATGCGTTGGCAGAAGATTATTACCGCCGCGTGTCGCAGCGGGCCAAACAATCTTCAACGAAAGAGACTGTGTCAGGTTCGAGATCTTCGCTGGTTCTCATGGAGTGGGGATGCGGGAACGGGAATCTTGCCGCATGTTTTTTAGATCGCCTGCAGGCGCTGGATACGGACAAGCAATGGTATCCATATGTCCAGTATCACCTTCTTGATAAAAATGACGTGGTGCTTCATGAGGCCAGGAGCAATCCTGATCTGGCCCGTCATCAGGAGCGAGTGACGATTACGCATGGCGATGTTGGCGACTTGCAATCATTCCAGGACGGTACGGTGGATCGGATTATCTGTAATGAATTGTGGAGTGAGTTGCCGACAAAATTGATGTTTCGTAAAGCCGGTAATTTGCAGGAAGAACACCTTCGGCCGAATGTCAGCGAGTCGAAACTTGCAGAGATCAGCAATTGGTCAGGATTTGTCCAAGCCTTTGATCACAAAGATATTGAAGGGTTACAGACGTTTCCAAGTTTTTTGGAAGACCTGGTGTGGGAGCGCGAGTATCATGAAATTGAAGCCAAGTCGTTAGCCTTTCGTCGTACCATTTCAGAGTTTGTGAAAAACATTGACGAGGAAGTCCTCGTCCCGGTGAACACCGGTGCCGCAGCGACACTCAAAGAGGCGATGCGCCTTTTGTCGCCTGATGCCATTGGATTGAGCAGTTTTGATGCGGGCACATTTGACGCGCATGTCCTCAATGATCCGGAAAAGCCCTGTTACGCCGTGCATGGCGGACAATTCAGTTTTATGGTTAACTTTGCCTTGCTGGAAGAGATTGGCCGTCATCTTGGGGCTAAGAACCTGGTGCTTGAATCGCAGCGGGAATTTGTCGGAAACTGCTTGAATGCCAATGTGTTGACGTTAATGGATCTACTGGCCGCTCACCCGAATCTTCCCAACTCGAACTCATGGGAATTTGACGCCCATGTGGTTCGGACGCTTGAAGCGATCAATACCGGCTATTCCAGCCCATATTCGCGGCGTATTGAATTTCCGCTTCGCGACGTCATGCCCTCTGATGAAAAAGGTAAGCTGCATGAGATTTTATCTAACCTGAAGGCCGACGGTCTTCCAGATGTGATTGCCTATGTCACGGAATCAGAAATCCACGCCGCGCAGCCGGCACTTGAGAAGCTGGGATATGATCCTGAGGGCATCAAGGTGATGTTGCAGTCTCCTGCTCAATTAGTGGACTATACGCATTTTTCTCTTTCTGGATCTTCGTCCGTGTAGCCGTGGATGAGTGTAGATTTTTCTCCGTTGCTCTTGTATACTAGACGGACTCAATGAAAGATCTCGGATTTATGAAACAGCGGGTGCAACGAAAGGTTTCTTTATGATTGGGTCCTTTGGCTGGATGGAATTACTGCTTATTCTGATCATTGTGCTGATTGTCTTTGGCGCAGGGAAAATTCCACAGCTTGGTGAAGGATTGGGAAAGGCCATCAAAGGGTTTAAAAAGTCCGTCAATGAAGCCGATGCCCTGGACGTAACCCCGAATCCTGAACAGCCAATGACGAACACGGCCCAAGAAGTTCCCCCGCAACCCGAGCAAGTATCATCGCAGCAAACAGCTCAAACGGTCTCTCAACCTCCACAGCCGGAGACTGTTCAGTCACCCCAACCAGAACAAGCGAGACAAGGATAATATTCGTGAAGAGGTGCGGAAGGTGAACAGCTCTCACTCTTTTCAACTTCCGGCCTAGCCATTTCACGTCTAACAAGCAAGAACGATGTTTGGTCTTGGAGCCATGGAGATTCTGATCATTCTCGTGATTGCGTTTCTCCTCTTTGGCCCTAAAGAACTCCCAGAAATTGGCAAACAAGTCGGTAAGGCAGTGAAGGGTTTCAAGGAAACCACGGAAGATTTGCGTCAGTCAGTTGAACCTGAAATTAATATGATTCAGCAAGAGTTTAAGGCCGTTGAGCAAGACCTAGAAGCATCGGTGAAAGAAGCAGAAGAATCGATTAAAGGGGCAACAGATTCAGCGACAGAAACGCAAGGAGGAAATCCGCTAGTTTAAGCATTTGGAGAGGGAGTGCCACATACTTACTTTGCTATCATACGATTTTTTATCTTTAGTCTTTTTCGATTTCTGCGTAGCATCCCCCATTTCCAAACAAAACTAGTCACTGCTGTATCAAAGACATATTGAGTGATTTTCCTTCCTTTTGTTGTGTTTTTGCAACGTCCCGTCTCTTAATTGAAATACTTTCACGTTTCGTATTCAAACTGAAATAGCATTAATTTCATATAACTATCAATAAGTTATATGAAAATTTTGACGGTGGTATGTTTTTGGCAGGTGCGTAACATTTGGCATATGCATCTACTGATGTATTTTGAAATCAGCTTTACACGTACGAAACAAGAAGAGTGAGTTTGTATACAGCGAGGAGAGACCGCAGCAGTTATTTCGGTTCGTATATAAGGAGATGGGTCCTTGATACGAACAACTGTTCGTCCCTGGTTAATAGGGGACTCAACTAACAGGAGGAGTGCAATGAGCGATTTTCATCGTTTTTCCAAATGGTTCACGGCAGGGTGTCTGATCGTGTCCATGTCGGCTGTCCCAGCCTTTGCGGCAAAGACGACGCCAGCCACAGACAAGAACACTAATGTGCCGGCAGTGCCTCGGGCCATTCCGGATTTTGAACCGTATCACAACTTTGATCCACCTCAGAGCCCGGCATTTGATTTACAGAACTTGACGATTTCCGGCGACATGCGGGTGCGTCCGGAGTTCAGAACGAATTCAGGATTCGGGACGAACTCGACAGGTGCTGCCACGAAAGACAATCGGTTCTTCACGCAACAGTTCATCCGCTTAGGGTTCAATTACGATCTTTCGCCGGATGTCGTGTTTTTTGTGCAGCCACAGGTTTCAAATAATTTCGGAGCCAATGAAACTGGCCAAGAAGGTACTGGCGGTATTAACCCAAATGGAAGCAGTGCGGACCTCTTTCTTCGTCAAGGGTATATGTTGATTCGGAATTTCCTGGCACCAAACCTGACATTGAAAGCTGGACGTCAACTTGTGGTATGGGGCAATCATCGTATTTTCGGTCACTTTGACTGGAACAATGTGGCCTTTTCGTTTGATGGTGTGACACTTCGATACAACCATGCCAAAGTGCCTGTAGAATTGGGTTGGCTGGTTGTGGCAGAAGGCAATTGTAACCAGAATGCTGGTGGGTGTGCCGTATCTGGTGGTGGAAATGGTGGCGGTTATGCCGGTGATGGAAATATTCTCTTCGCTCGAATTCCAATGAAAGTCTCCGGTATTGCCATTGAACCAGCCTGGATCTACGAAGAAGGTGGTGCAACGGCTGCTAATGGTGCTGGTGGACAGCGTGGCAACCAAAGCCGGCATACTGTTGGAGCCCGAATCGCCGGCAGTGCTGGTATTGTTGATGCGACTGTTGAAGGGTACTATCAGTTTGGACGAATTGGTCCAACGGGTGGAAACACGTTTGGTGCCGGATTTAACCGGACCATTAATGCCGGTGCGTTCCATGCTGATGCCGGTGTGACCTTGCCAGTTCCCATGCAACCTCGTATTGGCGCAGAATTCAACTGGGCATCTGGTGACAAGAATGCCAATACAAGCGGGTTTGGCGGTGCTGATACGTTCAGCCAATTGTATCCAACCAATCACATTCACTTTGGGTACATGGACTTAATGTCCTGGCAGAATATGATGACCTTCGGTGGTAACTTGCAAATGCGGCCAACTGCAAACAGCCACTTTGAAATTGCCGGTCACTATATGCGCTTGGCCGAAGAGAAAGACAATTGGTACAGTGCCGGACAAGGAATCTTCAAAACCACCCCGGGTACCAACAATGAAAAATCATTAGGCGGTGAAATTGACGTGGTCTATACGCTGTTCTTCCAAAACAATAAGGTTGGATGGCAATTAGGGTATGGTCACTTCTTCACCGGTGATTACAACAAGAAGAATGGTTTTGGAACGGCTGACCAGAACTGGGGCTACACGCAACTCTGGATCAACTTCTAATCATTAACCACAGAGGGGAATCACTTCTTCCCCGTTATCCTATCCCTGCC
>BQIY01000132.1 GCA_021604265.1 Nitrospirales bacterium | reverse complement strand
ACTCATAAATGCTGGAAACGATTCCATTCGCCTTCAATCAAAGCCTCTCTGCCAACATCCGACAACCGCCTCACAGCCAAAATTCTTTCGCTTTATAACCATTGGAGACCAAGCATTTCGTACGATGAACTTCGTCCTGTGAAACAACAATTCAGTGTAAACAGAGATTTACTCGAGCGGAAATTTTCTATATACAGAATCGAAGAATTGGCTTCGTCAAAGGCTCACGGCATCTGAACGGTTTTATCTTTCATTTTCTTCCATTTGTACCAGACGATTTCATTGCTTCCGTGCGGATATAGCAGACGTTTGACACGCAAATAGGGCCGAGCCACATAATAAGCATATCGTTCATTGAGCTTTGACCGTGTTGCTAAGCGTAACTCCTCATCATTCATCTTCCAAGGCTGGAAGGACTTTTTGTGCTTATAGAGATGATAGAGATCTTCTTGAATGAGCCGATTAAAGATTCGGTTCCAGAGATTCGGCCACCATCCACTTCCCGTTGGAAAGGCAAGAGAAATTTGAAAATCAATTAAATACGGCTGTCCATCACGAGAACAAATGATATTGCCGTGTTTATTTAAATCGACATAGAACACTTTTTTTTCATGGACTTTTGCCAGCAACTCTTCCAGCTGAGCAAAAAAGCGTTCGGGCAGATCACCGTGCGGCGTTACTTCATGGAGCGTTCGTCCTTCAATATAGCAATGGAAATATCCTCGCGATCCCCACCGTGGACCTAAAGCCGGAATTCCCTGAATCTCAGCCACTCGACGATACACGCGGTATTCATGACGAGAGATGAGACAGGCCAACGGGCGGAATACCCATCCGCCCACAAACCGAAAATCGCTAATCTTTAAGACATACCCAAGCCTCTGTTTATTTCGGTATAACAAATTCACCGAAAAGAAATCGTCTTTCAAGACTCGCTCGTAACGATACACGACACCGCCAATGCTGACTTCGAGCGGGTATGGACGCGGCTCAGCCATCGCTCTCCTTACAGAGTAAATATGGCACGTGAAATAGTGAAAGATGGTTTTCAGTCTACCGAATCGATAAGAGATGAACAAGCATGCCGCCCGCCCACCTTCACCTGTTCCTTTCTTAACGTTGCGATTTTTGAACACTATGATATAGTAAATGAATAGGTGCGCCCATTTTTCATCCTGCCTTCATTCTTCATTAGCATTGACTGTGTTGTGCCGTATCGAGCGAGACGGTTTTCGTTCAGACCTCATGCCTAAGACCGGCGCGAACTCTCTCATACTTGAGACAACTTCGCTAGAAGTCTTGTTTCATGAAGACGGGCGAGAAGTCGACTCAACCGTCTGACTCAGTCACCGGATTTCTCCTACGGACATTGGTGTTCTGAACTAAGAGACAGCAATAGTCATGAGGACTGCTCAACACAAGTATCGACTTTTGTCTCTGTGAACCAAATCACGTCTCACACTTGATCGTCATATTTTTTGTCAGGTTTTCCATGACACAACAAGGATCAAAGGAGGACGGCTTCTCCCTAAGGAAATGAAGCACCTAATCGCCGACCCTTGAATGCCCGGTCTTATAACCGCATGTGTTGATGGAAGAGCCATGCATTCAACATCGTTACGGAATAATCCTTTGAGAATCTAAAGAATCATCTGATTCACTAATGTAGCGTGGAGACCCCTAGCATGGAAGGAGAGACACCTGTGTCGACCCAGAATGACGAGTCCGGAGCTTCAACTCCAGTCGGAACCCGCCGATCATTTTTTACCCGAGTGACCGCGGTGATCGCTTCATTTATCGGGCTTTCGATGACGATACCCATACTGGGATACGTTGTCGCTCCCGCGTTCCATCGCCGCAAGAAAGACTGGGTTCACGTGAGCGCCGTTGAAGACTTACCGCTCAATGAACCGAAAGCCCTTGATTACACCGTGACGATAAAAGACGGATGGCATGAAACCAAATCAACCAAAGGCGTCTGGGCCGTCAAGCATGCCAATGATAAGGTGACGGTCTTTTCTCCCATTTGCCCACATTTAGGGTGTGGATTTCGATGGGATGGACAAGACCGGTTGTTTAAATGCCCGTGTCATGGAAGCATTTATGATCTCAAGGGCAGCGTCCAGGCAGGGCCCGCGCCTCGTCCATTAGATTCGTTACCCATGAAAGTTGAAAACGGTCAATTGATGGTGATCTACAAGGAATTTAAATCAGGATTGTCAGAACAAGTGGAGTTATAAGTTATGAGATTCTCTCTCTATCAATGGGCTGATGAGCGCCTCAAACTCAAACCGATTGAACAAACGCTGCTAGACGAACCCATTCCTGGAGGAGCCAGTTGGAACTATGTCTTTGGATCCGCCACCCTCTTTCTCTTTGTCCTTCAGGCCATTACCGGCATGTGCCTCTCGATCTATTACGTCCCCTCTCCTGACCATGCCTATGACACCATCCAGTATATCCAAAATGAAGTCTGGTTCGGATGGTTCATACGAGGCCTGCATCATTGGGGCGCATCGGCTGTCATTTTAGCCGTCGGACTTCACATGCTCCAGGTCTTCTTCGACGGGGCTTATAAACGTCCCCGGGAAATGATGTGGATGGTGGGCGTCGTGCTGCTCTTACTCATGCTGGGATTCGGGTTTACAGGATACTTACTTCCATGGGATCAGAACGCGTATTGGGCCACCCAGGTTGGTATCAATATGGCCGGAACCACCCCCGTCATCGGCGATTTTCTCGTTCGCGTCATGCGTGGCGGAGACACGCTCGGAGCACTGACGCTTTCGCGGTTTTTCGCTATTCATGTCATGATCCTTCCAGCCATCATTATGATCGGAATTATGCTCCACTTGTTTATCTTACGGCGAGTCGGCCCGGCTGGACCACATGATGAAGCGCAGGCCAAGCAAAGCAGCGAAACATTTTATCCTCGTCAAGTCTTTATGGATGCCGTGGTCATGCTCATCGTCTTTCTGATCGTGGCCACGCTGGCCTATGCAGTGGAATTTCCACTCGCAGACAAAGCGGACCCTTCGGACCATTCGTTTATTCCGGTCCCGGAATGGTATTTCCTCTTCCATTATCAATTACTCAAATATGCACCCGGCCCTTTGGTGCCGTATGCCTCGTGGGCCTTGCCTGCCCTCTTCATCCTCTGTTTGTTTGCCTTACCATTTCTTGATCGTAATCCAGAACGCGTGCCCTCTACCCGCCCGCGGATCTTGGGCAGCGGGCTCGCCTTCTTAGTGGCGGTGTTCGCCTTACTTGGCGTCTCGTTACGTGATCTCTATGCCGTCCCGAAGATGGATCCTGCCGTCGCCAACGGGCAGGCCATCGTTGAAAAGTTTGCCTGTAAAACCTGCCATCGCATCCACGGTGACGGAGCGAACATTGCACCAGACCTTTCGTATGTCGCAGACCGGCGTCCAGAGCGGGAATGGCATATTCGCCACTTCAAAGATCCACAGTCCGTTTCGCCAGGGTCGTTCATGCCCAAATTCCCATTGACGGATTCACAGCTGAATGATCTCACCAGTTATGTGCTGACGCTAAAAAGTGGACATTCATAATATGGAGGCGATGAGAAGTCTCAATTTCTCAGTTTATGGCAATGACCATTGCCTAAAACCCATTGCTCACAATTCCCGGGAAGATTATGACGAGTAAACGTTTGGCATCACCATTATCACGGACACAGTGACCGAGCGACAGAATCCAACGATTGTCATTCTTTTTTTGACCAAAAGAAATTTCTCTTAAGCTTTAGCCGATCGGTACCGACATAATGAATATGCGCCCGAAAGGAAGTCCAGCAAAACTTGAAGCTCGAAGACGCCTTGCCGCCAAACTGTTGGCTAAAGGCAAAGGCATTCGTGAGGTCGCCCGTCATATCGGTGCGGCCCCGTCCTCTGTCAAACGGTGGAAGGACGCATTGGAATATGGGGGAGCTGAGGCTCTCAAATCCAAGCCCCATACCGGTAGACCGTCACGTCTCACCCGGCAACAACGTCAACAATTAGAAAAAATGTTGCTGAAGGGGCCGCGGGCGGCGAAATTACGCGCCGACTATTGGACCTGCAGTCATGTGAGGAAAGTCATACGAAAAACCTTTGGTATTCGCTACCATGCCGATCATATCAGCCGTATTCTTCGAGCGCTAGGCTGGAAATATCGCAAGACGAAAGCCAAGAAAAATTCGAACACCACGCACACACGCACGCTGCGCCGTCAGTGGGTCAAGCCCTAACATCTTCTCCCTGCCCCCTTTTCTATCAGCAAGTCTACGAACCAGTTCCCTACATGCATCCACCCAGAATTGGGTAACTCGAAGAACATATTTTGATAGGTGAACTGAGTGCGGTTAACAGACCTGAATGCGGGGAACCTTCACAATGTTGATGAGTTGTCCAAGACGGGCAATGACATTCATAAATACCTCCGGCTCCGTCGGCTTGGTAATGTAATAACTACACCCTAAGGCATGACATTGAGCCACTTCTTGAGGATCGTCAGTCGTCGAAAGCACCGTGACAGGAATTTTCCGTAGTTCGGCATGACTTTTGATTTGCCGTAACACTTCAAGTCCACTGACTTTAGGGAGATTAATATCGAGAAGAAGAATGTACGGATAGTTTTGAATACGAACTTCCCCCTCTCCTCTCTGAAATAAAAAATCTAAAGTTTCTTGACCATCCCGTAATCGCCGATACTTGCGACTCACCCCAGAACGTTGAAGATTTCGCTCAATGAGGGCCGCGTGACCATCATCATCTTCAGCTATAAGAATCATCGGTGATTGACTCACGTACCTTCCTTCTTTTGTACGGTGGTGGCAGAAGGAAAACTCACCATAAATTTTGTCCCGACGCCAAAGGTTGAATCAACCCATACATCACCTTGATGCCGCTCGACGATTCTTCGGACAATTGTAAGCCCTAGCCCTTCACCAGCCCCCTCCTTGGGATCCAGCCGGTGAAACATTTCAAAGATCTTCCCTTGGTGATCCTCCTGAATGCCTATTCCGTTATCCTCAACCGTATACATTGACTTTTCATCCTTGATTTCCCCAGTCACCCGAATCATGCCAGGCCTTGCCGGATCAAGATACTTATACGCATTCTCTATGAGATTTGAAAAAACCTGCCCTAACAAGGTTTCATCTCCCAGACAATCAGGGAGATCATCAATTTGAAGCATGACGCCCTTTTCCTTCAATTGAAATTCCATCACCGTTGCAATGCCGTGCACCATGGCATTCATGTTGAGCGGTTCACAATGAAGTGACAGCCGACCCAATCGCGAAAACTGCAATATGCCTGAAAGCACATTCGAAATTTTTTCTGCGCCCACACGAATATACTGCAACGCTTCTGGAATCTCTTCATCCAACGCAAGAACCACATCTGACCGATTGATTTCCCTGTGTTCACTCGTGTCTATCGCTCCGCGAAGACGCGCACAGGAGTCAGATAATTCCTTACTAAAACCCTGTATCGTAACGAGCGGGGCGCGAAGATCATGCGAGACCACATTAATTAACGTTTCCAATTCATAATTTTTCTGCAAGAGCACTTGATTGAGTTGAGCCAGGTCCTCACCTGGCTGATGAACGGCATGTTCAGGTCCGGCGAACGTCTCAGGCGTGGTCACGTCGGCATGCAGAGTTGAACGAGAGGATGGCCATTGCTGAGCATGCATGCTTTGACCTTGAATTGGAGGTTTATCCCACAACATTGAGAGAAACGCGGCAATCCAAATAGCCAAGAGGACCAGCAGACGATCAGTCACATCACTCCATCCGAGACTGTCAATGTCCACAAAAGTGAACCCAAACAGGGAAAGAGTCGAACAGATTGCGGCAACAACGTAGACGGCATAGTCAAACGAGAGGCGGGAAGCCAAGACCACGCAGAGCGCATACATCATGCCGACGATTATGCCGATGCTTGAAGTTCTGTCCAAAAAGAAGGCCATGATTCCTAAAGACAACACCAGAGCTGTCCAAAGGATTTCTCGTTGAGGACGTTTCTGACGAACGGTAAACACGACAGACTCCGTCCGAGTTTGTTCATTGACGTCTTGATGAACTTCAACCGGGCGATTAGGAGAATGAATGAGCATGCGTTTCACCCCAACAATATTCTCCTCACACTCAAAACAGACCACCGAATAACAGGTAGAGGCGTTTGTCTCAGGACATGTTCATTCCTGAAAAAACAATGGACATCGACCCGAAACGAATCAGCTACGTTTAAAAAATATTCAATTTTAAGGAAAAGGTATAAAGACAGGGGAAAATGGGGAAGGAGAACATTGGGAAGAATGTAAGTATGAGTTCATTCCATTCTATGCTATTTGAGAACAGGGAGCAATACTATGGGAAAAATGTAAAGGAATCTCACATGTTATGAATCTGGTAGACTCACAATAGGCACTCGTGAAAAAAGGTCGAGCAGTTCCTTGCTCGACCATCAATCAAATAAAGAGTTCTGTAACATCTATCGTCAACCGGCACAGAGCGTCGCTG
>BQIY01000131.1 GCA_021604265.1 Nitrospirales bacterium | reverse complement strand
CGCATTTGGGCCTCGAAGCCAATATCACCAATAAGATCCAGATGTTCCATGACATTCTCGGCGAGGATGCCAAATATCTTTCAGATGGTGAAGAGATTGGTAGTCAGGAACTGTTTGATACCCTGAATAGCAAAAACGCCTATACCGGAGAAGAGGACGAGGGCGACTCAGAACTCATGTATCTGGAAATGATGCGCAAGATCAGGGATGAAGACCCTGCACTATTTGAAAAGATCAAACGATTGCCGAAGAAGGCACGCTCTGGTCGTAGCGTAGATAACTTAACGGAAAATCAGCTTGTTACTTTCTTTCGTATAGGCAAGTTGAAGAAATTCTATCTCAATCAGGGCGGGGAGAGTTCGGAGATTACATTCTTTGATGCGGCGCGTGCGCTGGCATGTGCGCCAGAAACGGCCAGAAAGCCTATTCCGACTGACTATTATCATTGGCTCGAAACAAACAAACAACGCTTTGAACAGGATACGGTGCAGGAAGAGACTCCTGCTGGATCGGGCACTGCTGGCCGTTCTAACCTGGGTTATATCGAGAAGCGCCTTAAGGACAAAAACTTTCGTTTGTGTCCAAAGTTCACGGATACTGATGAGGCGTTTATCGAGGCGGTTCAGCACATGATTGCACAGGGAACGTTGGCCAAGAAGACAGCACAGACCATCAAAAAAGCGTTTGAGAAAACTCTGGACCCGCTGGAAATGACGACAATCTTGCGTAAACACATTCGAGTTGTGGATGGAGCGGCCGCCGGCCAACACAAGGCTGGCCAGATAGGCAGGGAAGTCATTCTTTCCGCCTATCAAATTGCCGGGGAAGAGAGCTAAGCGATGGATAAGCAGCAGGCTCAGCAACTGATCAACGAGATATTTACCCAGTCGTTCGATTTGGAACGGTACCAATATTTTTTGCGCAACTTGCTAAACGATATTGAAAAGGGCTCACGCGGTGGAAAACAATACACCGGTAATTACATACCCGATGCCTATAAACAACACGTCAACCAATACTGGTGTCTTGGGAAGTATGTAGACCCGGAAGGCGGAGAGCTGGACCTGCTTGCGGTTGAAATCAAGAGTCTGGCCAAGCTTGATCGTGCGCGTTCAGCCCTGCGAAATTTTGCAGTTAATCGTCTTAAACAATTCGATAAAGAGGCTTCATTGATCGCCTTTTATGCTAAAGACGATGGCGGTGAAGACTGGCGATTTTCATTCGTCAAGATTGAGCATGAGGCTTATCAGGATGATAAAGGCAAGGTCAAACTCAAGCAGGAGCTGACGCCGGCCAGACGTTATTCCTATTTGGTGGGTACGCATGAGAATAGCCATACAGCTGCGAAACAGTTGTTGCCTATTCTGGTTATGGACTATGCCAACCCTCGGATTGAGGAGATTGAGGCAGCCTTTAGTATCGAAAAGGTCACCGATGAATTTTTCGAGCAATATAAGGCGCTGTTCCAGAAGCTGGCTGAGCATCTTAAACAACAGAGGCATTTCAAGTGTGCGAACGAGGAAGAGACTGATCAGGCCGTTAGCAGGTTTGCCAAAAAACTGATCGGGCAAATTGTATTTCTCTATTTCCTGCAAAAGAAGGGATGGCTCGGCGTGCACAGGGAGGGTCGATGGGGTGAAGGCTCAAGGCGCTTTATGCGTGAGCGATTCGAGCAGGTATCCAGCGAGGGAGGCGACTACCACCACGATTTTCTGCAATACCTGTTTTACGAAGCCCTTGCCTGTGAACGCGCGCAGCAGTCGGACTCCGGCTATTACGAACGCTTCGACTGTCGAGTACCTTTTCTCAATGGCGGTTTGTTTGAGGCCGACTATGATTGGCAAAAAGACAGTCTGGATTTGCCCAATCACCTGTTCCATAACGATAAAAAAAACCGGGCTGGTGATGAGGGCACCGGCATTCTTGATGTGTTTGATCGCTACAACTTCACCATCAAGGAAGACGAGCCTCTGGATAAGGAGGTGGCGGTTGACCCTGAGATGCTTGGCAAGGTTTTCGAGAATATGCTCGAAGTCACCGAGCGCAAGAGCAAGGGGGCTTTTTATACACCCCGAGAAATTGTTCATTATATGTGCCAGGAAAGCCTGATTCATTATTTGGATAATGCCGTTAATCATCGTGCGAGTGAGGCTGATGAGGGTGTTGATGGGTTGTTTTCCGAAGAAAACCAAACCCAAACTCGTGTGCCAAAAGAGGATCTGTCCATCCTGATTCGAAAAGGCCATCTGGCTTTGGAGAATGATCAGCGTGTGCTGAGCAAGGGTAAGGAGACGGATACCTATAAGTTCCAGCTGCCAGAATCCGTGCGGTCTCATGCCAAAACGATTGATAAGGTTTTGACCACCATCAAGGTTTGCGACCCAGCGATTGGCTCTGGTGCATTTCCGGTGGGGTTGCTACACGAAATCGTTAATACCCGTCTTGCCCTTGCCCCCCATAGCGGCAACCAACAAAGCCCCTATGATCTAAAACGTCATGCCATCGGCGAGAGTATTTATGGCGTGGATATTGATGCCTCGGCAATTGATATTGCCCGGCTACGATTATGGCTATCGTTGATTGTGGATGAAGAGGACTACGGAAGTATCGAGGCCCTGCCTAATCTGGATTACAAGATCATGCAAGGCAATAGCCTGGTTGAGGAGTATTGGGGGGTTAAGCTTTTTAATGAGGCGTTCATCGAGGAGGATGACCTGACAGAGGAAATACAGGAGCTACAAGGGCTTCGAAGTCGTTTGGGCTCAGAGCTCATGGATTTGCACAACAATAGTCAATTAACACCGGACAAGAAGCTGGAGCTTGAAAAGCAGATAAGAAAAATCAATAAATCAATAAAAGCGTTACAAGAACCTAACGACAAAGACTTGCACCTCGAGTTATTTGACAACCGCAGCGAGGCCAAAAAGAAGGCCGCACAGCTAGAGCATCTACATAATGATTTCTTTTCCGCCAGCTCGGCTGAGAAAAAGCAACAGATCCGTCAGAAGATTACCCAGCTGGAATGGGACCTTATCGAGGCAACGCTTAAAGAGAGACACCAGCTTGATTCCCTGAAAAAGCTGGAACAGATCAAGCAGAGCAAGGAGAAGCCATTTTTTCTGTGGAAACTCAATTTTTCCGAGGTATTCAAGCAGCATGGGGGCTTTGATCTGGTGATTGGCAATCCACCTTATGGAGTTTCTATAAAAGGTGAATCAAGAAGCGGCATGGTAAATACTTTTGGGAAAGTTCCAGATTTTGAAATTTACTACTTCTTTATAGAACGTGCTAGAGGCCTTCTTGCTGAGAAAGGGGTATGTTCTTACATTATTCCGAACTCTATTTTGTTCAATGTGTATGCGGCGAACTATCGAAAGAAAATTACGGAAGAATGGAAAATATTAGAGATACTAGATTGTACAAAATTTCCGCTTTTTGAGAGTGCCGTAGTTAGAAATATTGTTTTTTCGTTTGGGAAGAATGAACCAGATGGAAAGATGCATTATCGAAGCACAGCGAAACCAGATTCTTTCGTGGCTTTGATTTCTCAGGAGAGGGAGTCAATGCAGATCGCGAATCTGATGGCATTTAATCAGAACTGGGGGCTTGCGTTTAGATTAAGTAAAATCATCATAAAGGCGATTACGACCATACGGGATTGTAGTACACCTTTGGCTGAACTTAATCCAGATATATCGCAGGGCCTCATTGCCTATGATAAATATCGAGGCCAATCGAAAGAAGTTATTGAAAGCCGTGCATACCATTTTGATAAATATAAACCGGGATTAAAAAAATGGCTAAAGGGTGAGGATATTACTCGCTACAAAGCAGGCTGGAACGGAAGGCATTATATTGACTATTGTGATGGTATTGCTAATCCACGAGATCCAAAATATTTCCATGGGGAGCGGGTGCTTATAAGGGAGATTACCAATCCGAGTATATTTGCAGCATCTACCACCGAGGAGCTATATAACGATCCATCGATTTTGATTGTAAAAACAGACCCAGGTAGGGTCAGGGCTTTGGAATTAGAGCTAATTCTTAATAGCGAAATTGCGACTTTTTATCATTTTAACTTTTCGCCAAAAGCGACTAAGGGCGCCTTTCCTAAGATATTAATATCTGATGTTAAAAAGTTTCCAATCAAAAATGAATTCAAAAAATTCGAGGGTGCCCTAGTACTGGTTGCAAAGTATATAAGGTTCTTAAAACCACTAGAAAATTTTACTCTGCATTGTTCGTTTTTTGATCAATTGGGGGGTGGGCTAATATACGAATTATACTTGCCTGATGAGATAAGAGCGGCAGGTAAGGAAGTTCTCACGTATCTTGGCGATCTGTTAGCTATCACAGAGGTTATGAGTGATAAGGAAAAGCTCGCCATTATTCAGCGCGAGTTTGACCGCCTTTATGATCCCGCCCATCCAGTGCGCAATCATCTGGGGACTCTGGACAGTGTGGAAGTTGTCCACACTATTCGGGAGGCCTTGAAAAAATGACGGTTGATCGGCCAACAGATTATCTGATCAGCATTGTAAACGAGCTTTGCAAGTTGCCTGCTGAAACCGAGTGGGTCGAGTTCAAACGCAATAATGCCGATCCAGATGAGGTTGGCGAATATATTTCTGCGTTGGCGAATGCCGCCGCGCTGTTAGGAAAGGTCAATGCCTATTTGATCTGGGGGATTGATGACAAAACTCACGAGGTTGTGGGAACAACTTTTGAACCCAGCAGCACAAAGGTAGGCGGTGAGGAGCTGGAGAATTGGCTCTTGCGGCTGTTGTCGCCAAAAATTAACTTCCGGTTTTTTGAGTTGACGGTTGATGCTCAACCGGTGGTTCTGCTGGAGATCGGCGCTGCATTTCGTCATCCGGTACAGTTTAAAGGATCCGAATTTATCCGGATTGGCTCGTATAAGAAAAGACTCAAAGATTTCCACGAAAAAGAGCGAGAACTGTGGCGAGTGTTCGATCAAATCCCCTTTGAGCGAGGTATTGCTGCCGAAGATGTTTCCAGTGATGAGGTGCTCAGGCTGCTCGATTACCCGGCTTATTTTGATCTTCTGGAACTGCCTTTGCCGGATGGTCGGGCCAGCATTCTGGATGCATTGAAGGTTGACGGGATCCTGCAGGCCTGCGAGTCAGGCAACTGGGATATTACCAATCTGGGCGCAGCATTATTTGCCAAGAAGCTGGACGAATTTTCAACGTTGAGCCGCAAGGCCATGCGGGTCGTTCAGTACAAAGGTAGGGGTCGAGTGGAGTCTCTTCGTGAGCAGGTTGGCAACAAGGGATATGCGAGTGGTTTCGAGGGCTTGATCAGTTTCATTATGGCATTGGTGCCCACCAATGAAGTGATTGGGCAGGCCCTTCGCAAGACAGTACCGATGTTTCCTGAGCTGGCAGTCCGCGAGCTGGTGGCAAACGCACTGATCCATCAGGATTTCTTTATTACAGGCACAGGGCCGATGGTGGAAATATTTGATGACCGGATAGAGATTACCAACCCCGGTGAACCATTGGTTGATACTCAACGCTTTGTTGATACGCCACCAAAATCACGTAACGAAGCCCTGGCCTCCCTGATGCGACGTTTCAGAATTTGTGAGGAGCGCGGTAGCGGCATCGATAAGGTCATTTTTCAGATCGAGCTGTTTCAACTGCCCGCACCGCTCTTTGAAGTGCCACAAGACTTTACCCGCGTGGTGCTTTTCGCGCACCAGCCACTCAAGAACATGGATAAAGTCGACCGTGTGCGGGCCTGTTATCTCCATGCCTGTCTGAAATGGGTTACGCGTGATTTTTTGACTAACGCATCGCTGCGTGAGCGATTCGGTATTGAAGAGAAAAACAAGGCGACCGCATCTCGATATATACGTGAGGCAGTCGAAGCAGACATGATCAAGCCGTTCGATGACGCCGCAGCCCGGAAATTGATGAAATACGTGCCCTATTGGGCCTGATTTTGATTGATGGGTAATTGACAGAAGGCTCTGTTTGATAACGATGTCGTATTTAAGATATTGAAAAGTAACAATATTAATGCGCCTATTTTAATTGATGGGTAATTGATCAGGTGCATGGATACAGGTAACCAAGTGCAGGGGTAAAAGTGAAAATCCATACCGTTGAAATAACCAACTACAAGGCCTTCCTCGGTACCCATAAAATTGCTGTAGGCAGCAAGAATCTGTTTGTTTATGGTGAAAATGGCAGTGGCAAGAGTTCGTTTTACTACGCGCTCAAGGATTTTTTCCAGTCATCCATTGAAGATATCGATCTGAATGAACTGGAAAACATCTTTGTTTCAGAGAAGAAGCAGGGGAAAACGGCGATCAAGGTTGTCTTTAAGCCAAATAGCCAGGGGCAAAACAACAAAAAGGCTTATCGCCTCGATACCGTAAAGAATGATGCCCGTGTTGCTGAAGATACCAGTATCCGTGATGGCAACAAGCTCAAGAGTTTCCTGACTTATAAGCACCTGCTGGCCATCCACCATCTGAAAAAGGAGGATGCCATCAATCTGTTTGATCTTTTGGTCAATGGCGTACTCAAGCATTTTAAG
>BQIY01000130.1 GCA_021604265.1 Nitrospirales bacterium | reverse complement strand
AAACGTCAGTTGCCGGTCAGGCTTTCGCTGGCCAAGTTGACGCAGCAGAATAACTGATGGCTTTTTTTCGTGACGCAGGGCAAGCAATGTCCCAAAGTCGGTGTCTGCGGAAACGATGATTCGATCTTCTCTGGCAGCTCGGTCGAAGATGACATTGTCCTCTGATTCTTGAAGTCCATATTCACGGACATGAACGGCATCGTAACCTGCCCTCTTCAACCCTTCGGCAAGGAGCGGAGATAGCGCGTTATCAACAAGAAACCTCACGTTTGAGCAGTGAGCGGCAACTCTCGCTCCCGGACCGCCTCAGCCGCATATTTCAAGGCTTCGCGGACATCCTCCGAGCACAGATCAGGATAGGCCTTCAAGATCTCTTCTGTGCTCATGCCGTCTGCCATCATCGCCACAATAGTGGCGACGGGAATCCGAAGGCCCCGAATACATGGCACTCCATCCATTTGGCGAGGATTGACGGTGATTCGTGTAAATTTCATAAGTTATTTTTTCTTTCTGTCATTGTAAACCAAGAGTCGGTCGTGGACAATCATAAGCTCAGGGATGCATCTGTAATTTTCAAAGTCTTCTTTGTCTGCCCCCGCGCCTCTGTGTGACGCCTGCCGGCTGGCCCAAGGGAGGGGCGCTCTCATGGCGGACCTTGTTTGAGCCCGGCGAGTTGGGCC
Source organism: Nitrospirales bacterium (assembly GCA_021604265.1). The sequence goes on along the minus strand of BQIY01000130.1, from coordinate 5,899 downwards.
GCCCTCCGCCAATTTGCGTCCCGACCCTCTTTTGAAGCCAGACGGGGCGTCGATGGTTTTGGGGCCTTTTGCCGAAACAAAAGGTCCTCGCCTGCCGGGGCGAAACCCGGCAACACAGAAACGTATGTTAACTCGAGAGATTGGGATATCAGTGCCATGCCCTCACCGGCCAGCGCTTTTTCGATAAAAACCCAAGAGCTATTTCCCACAGACCATTTCATGCCCCCTCTCCCCCATCCCGCGCCAGCATCCAGCGACGCTTTTCCAGAATGCGATCGATCCGGCTATCCAATTCACGCGCCACTTCTTCAGCCGTCCATTGCTCATGCACCGCCCGCTCGGTCACCACGCGCAATTCCTGTACGATGCGTTCCCACTCAGGAATTTTCGGTGCCGGAAGCGCGCGCTCAAGCTGCTCCCTGAAAGCCACGAGGTACGGATCCGATTCAAGCCGCTCTCCCCGCCAGCTTGACCGACGCGGCGGCAGATTGCCGCTGATCTCGTAAAACTGTTGCTGAATTTCGGGACGGGACAGGAATTCCACAAGCCGGAATGCCGCATCTTTATGTTCTGAATGTTTAAACACCACCAGACTGGAACCGCCTGCTGTCGAAGCACCCGGACCCGAAGGCCCCGGCAGGATGGACGTCATCCAGTCATCCTGCAGATCGGCAGGCAACCGGCGGCGAAATTCGCCGATATTCCACGGCCCGGTCAGATAGAAGGTAAAGTGTCCGCGCGCAAATTCATCCCACACATTGGCAATGTCGGTTTCACTGGAAGGCGGTGCCAGACCCTTGCGGAAAAAGTCGAGATAAAACTCAAGGGCAGCCACCAGCTCAGGACTGGAAAAATTGCCATACCGGTCATTGTCCCGCAGCAACGGCACCCCTTGCTGGAGAGCAAGGGACACCTGCATCTCATATTCATTCAGTGGGACATAAAAGGCAAAGTTGTCTTTTCCGACGTGTTGTTTCACGGCCGTTGCGGCCTTCATCCATTCAGCCCAGTCACGTGGAGGACGAACAATCCCGGAAGCCTTAAGAATATCCTGCCGGTAAAAAAGCAGCCGCGTATCCACATACCAGGGAACGCCGTACAAAGTATCGCCCACGACGTTCGTCGCCCAGATCCCCGGAAAATAATCCTGTTCATCAATCACGGAAGAAACACCGGCCATCTCGTCCAGCCCGGCAACGGCATCAAGCGCCGCAAACTCCGCGATCCAGGTATTGCCCATTTGGGCGACATCAGGCAAGGCGTCTCCGGCAAAAGCCGTCAGCAGTTTTTCATGGGCCGAAGTCCAGGGAATTTGCTGGACAATGACACGAACCCCTGGGTTCTCGCGTTCAAATTCTTTGAGCACCTCAGGAACAATTTCCCCTTCGCGGCCCATCGCCCAGAATTTAATTTCCAGAATGTCACCCTGACCGCTCCCGCTTGTGCATGCAGCCAACATGGCAGCCAGCACAATAAAGGCAACGACAAACATCCCCGCTGTTTTTTTACACGATATTTTTTGGCTCATACAGAATATAGGGGTCCTGGCTCTTTCATTTGTGTCTCTGAAAGATTTGTCCCAACTGCTCCGACGCCTGCCGTCCGGTCCTTGGGTCGGACGCTCACATGAATTGGCGGACTTTGTTTGAGCCCGGCGAGTTAGGCCGCCTTCCTATAGGCTTGCGTCCGGCCCCTCTTATGAAACCGGACGGGGCGTCGCTGGTTTTGGGTCCTTTTGCCGAAACAAAAGGACCTCGGCTGCCGGGCCGAAACCCGGCAACACAGAAAACCACATTGACACGAGAGGAGCCACCAGTGCGATGCATTCTCATAAGAGCGCATTCTAATTAGTAAACCAAGACGGACTTCCGAAACACATCGTCAAGCTGTAAGGCCAAAACCACACATTCTGAATAATCCTATTTTTCCCGCCCTGTTGTCATGCTGTACAGTCTGCTTTTCGAAAGGATGAAAGAATAGCTCGAGTCTCACCCGCCACTCCGGAAATTTCCCGGATATACGGTAGCCTCACACGCGGCATGGTACTGTCAAGGTTCTGGGGGGTTGACGGACTGGTGTGTTGGATACCCAAACGCGCAGCTACATTTGTTCCAAGAGGTAATTCTTGTTTTTCGCAGTCTCAGACATTTCAGCGCTTACAGGAAGAGATACCGACTCTGTAAATACGCCACCTTTCCATCGGAAGCTGCTAGGTGAACAATTCCTCTATTACCGTTAATGCGGATGTACTATTGCAATCCATCCGCAATCAGCTCCTTGAGCCTTGATTCCAAATGATTCGCCTGGCTGAAGGGTACGACGCATGGCACGCGGTCGGTCTTGGGGTCCGGTGGGGGGGATAACAAAGCCGGTACCATCTATGAACAGATTGACGTTGGCGGTATTAATGACTTGCACGCTAACATCGATCGGGTTAATAGACCCGTTATCGTATACCCGTGGGATATCCCCTTGATTCTGTGTACATGGATTGCCGAAATCACTGGAAAGAAAAATAAAGCCGTAGCCCTCCTCATTAAGGGTGGCACATCCGGCAAGGAGTATGAACGCGGCGAGTGGTAAAAGACATTTCATTTGTGCTCCCAAGCGCCTTGCACGAAACGACTCAGATTGCACGCTATTCTTTTCCTTTTTCATTGGGAAATCGAGCATCGGTAGTGCTGATTATTCTTCAATCAATTGACCGATCCGTACAGGTGTCGCGCAGGTCAAATAGTTTACAAGATACAATAACAATCGACCCTTCATTCTTCAACCAAATCATCCTACGGGTTATTAGTCGGCGATGTTACAATCCAACCCGTCGTCGACTGTTGGGGGAGAAGCAACCCCGATAGCTGGTGACCGACAAATTCGGGAATGTTGATTCGGCTCATCGCACTTTCAATTTCTTCGCGGCCAGCTCAGTTGAGCATGCCATTTTCAGTCCTTGGCTCGAATCATATGAAGAACTGCCCATAAATGGGGAATGGAAGCAGCTGCTCCACAGTTATCGGGTTGGTGCGCTGAAGGCTCTTTTCGGAGAGACCCTTGCGTCGGAGGCGGATGGCGAAAAACCTTTTCTGGGATCTATTCGGATAGACTGGGGCTGAAATGGTAGTAAGGTTTAGATGATTATTTTGACCGTATGAGCATGGCTGAGGATCTCGGGTAGATACCAGTAACCGAGACAGATGGGTGTCATGTTTTCATCAAGCAAGTCTGCCAAGCTCTGCTCCGTTTGAAAATACCATATCTGTCCAACCAGTGCATCTAGGTGAACAACGACTTGACAAATTTATGCCATTATAGGGAAATACACCCACAGGAAAGGAACGTTCTAACCAGCAAAACTTAATCAATACCATGGCAACAATTTATCTCTCATCCACCTATGAAGACCTCAAAGAATATCGCCAGGCGGTGTTTGAGGGGCTGCGCAAGGCCGGGCATCATGTCATTGCAATGGAAGATTTCGTCGCGGTGGATCAGCGGCCCGTGGACAAGTGTCTTGAGAATGTCGCGAAGTCCGATCTTTATGTGGGGCTGTTCGGGTTTCGCTATGGGTACGTCCCGCCTTTTGAACACAACAATCCTAACAGATTGTCGATTACCGAGTTGGAGTTCCGACATGCAGAGCAACTCAATAAGCCATGCCTGACGTTTGTAGTTAAAGACACAACGCCGTGGCCCCGATTATATGATGACGCCCGTACGGCTGCCGACAGAGGCGAACGTATCAACCTCTTGCGAGACTTCTTGTTCAGGGAGAAATTGTGTAATAACTTTTCGTCGCCCCATGAACTTGTCACGCTTGTCTTAAGTGCCGTCTCAAAACACCTAACGTCAACTGGGCAGCCAGAAGCAACCGTTCCGAGTAGGGAAAAACTCCGCATCAAGTGGCCCGAAAGCAAATCACCGTATCCAGGATTGTTACCGTTTGATGAAATGTATGCACCGCTGTTCTTCGGGCGCGATCGGGAAGTCGATTCATTCCTGATAAAGATGAATGAACCGGAAGGCCGCTTCCTGATCATCAGCGGCGCGTTCGGATCGGGAAAGTCCTCATTCGTTGCGGCGGGTCTCTGGCATGCGCTAATCAAGGATGGACGCCTCCCAGCGAGTACGAAGTGGCGCTGGTTGCGGATTACACCTGGTGACGGTAGGAGAACGTTTGATTCGATGGCGTGGGGGTTGAAGCAAGCCTTTCCCCTAATCTCTAACAGAGCTAGTGAATTATCTGATGAACTGGCCGGACAACCGTCAACACTGAAAACACTCCTGGCTTCCCACCTGACCTCCGATCAGGAGTTATTGCTGTTTGTCGATCAATTGGAGGAGTTGTTTACAGAGGGATTTAAAGAGAAGGACATTCAGAATTTCCTCGATCAGCTCGTTGCAACTACCCGCGACAAGAGCAACAGGCTTCGCGTGGTCACTACAGTTCGAAGCGACGCCATTGCTCAGCTGGAAGCATTCGAGTCTGTTCTCGCTTTACTTAAGGGTGGAAACACTTATCATCTCGGCCCTGTGTCGCATAGAGTGTTGCTAGATATCATCGAAGGGCCCGCCATGGCCATGGGTTACTCCTTCGAATCTAACTTGGTTGACGAAATCTTCGGAGACGCCGTGGAAGGATTTGACTCTTTGCTTTTCGTAGCGTATGTGTTGAACCAGTTGTTCGAGCGCAGGAGTGGGCATACATTCACACGGGAAGCATATAAAAAAGTATGCAGTGATGCACGACAACGCATAGAGCGGTACAGGAAAGCAGCGTTGGCCCGGACTGTTAAAAAAAAACAGCGGGAGATTGAAGATTACACAGAACATGTATATCAGATTAATCTTAAAAGTCGTATCGTGCTCGAGCGTGTCGAGTTTGAAAAAGTGCCATTTTACAAGGATCTAGCCTGGGGCCTACGACCTCAGGTCAATGTATTGTTGGGTCGCAACGGTTATGGCAAAAGTTTGCTGATTCGGACTTTGCTAAGTTTGATTCAACAAGATGACGAGCAGGCGCGAAAGCTCATTTCGGACGGTGTGGGTAGAATTTCTTTGCAGCGCAACGAGATTGCATTGGAAATTCTCTTTAAAAAGGAGTTTTTTGAAGAAACGAACTCGGTTGGTAAAGTGCCAGTATTAGCAATACCCGATGGTCGCTTTGTTAATCGTTCGGTAACAACTATCAGCCTTCCAGGTAGGGACCACGGGGAGCCAGAAGGTAAGGATCCAGGAAACCTTGCACGACACGGTGCCTGGCATTTTCTCCGCGAACAGCCCTATGAGAACACCATCCGAACCTTGCTTTACGCCCTTTGTATTGATTACTTCCAGAAGGAGCATAGTTTTGACCAGGAGCTTTTTACTTTGCTTGCCAAGGTTGTTCGATATTTGACTGATCAATCCTTTGAATTTGATCGAATAGAACGCGTGGGACGAGATGGATTTACATTGTACGTCCGAACCGAAGGAAACGAGGATACTCCTCTACCCATTCAAAAAGCTTCTCAGGGAACCCTCTCTGTATTTGCTATCGTTGGGCTTATTTATGATTATCTCAGAGCCCTTAGCCCGGAGCCCGATCCGCAATCAGTAGCATCGCGCTCTGGAATAGTATTGATTGATGAAATCGATGCACATCTTCATCCTATTTGGCAGCAGAAAATCCTTTCCTTGTTACGAGAAAGTTTTCCAAACGTGCAGTTCATTGTTTCTGCCCATAGTCCTCTGGTCGTCGCCGGATGCCTGGAAGACGAAGTGGCTGTCCTTCGTCGTTTACCAGAAAAAGGGTTTTCACTCGTGCAGTTCCCAAATGACTTTATTGGTTGGTTACCAGAAGAGATTTACGCCAAAGTCTTTCAAGTTGAGGGTAAAGATGAGACATTTAACCGATTTTATG
>BQIY01000129.1 GCA_021604265.1 Nitrospirales bacterium | reverse complement strand
CCTGAAGGCAAACGTCTGCTCATTATGGGAGCGGGAGATGCCGGAGAGATTGCTTTACGAGAAATTCGCAATAATCCAACAATTAACTATATGCCCATAGGATTTATTGATGATGACCGAAGTAAGTTGGGGCGTGAAATTCATGGCATTCCGGTTATGGGAACACGGAGAGAACTCTCGAGCGTTGTGGAAAAGTATCAAATCGAAGAAATTCTTGTGGCTATTCCTTCAGCTAATAGAAGCCAGTTGGCAAAAATAGTACAAGATTGTCGAAAGGCTGGCATTGCGACACAGATTCTCTCCCGAAGTCGAAAACTTGCATCTGCATCTGTGGTATTGGCTTGACGAGCATGCTTCGCACCACCACAAAATCTTCAAGGAAAATCATCTTGACACATGTTTGGATTTATGTTCAATATATGAACAAGATGATGTTCACTAGCCGAATTGAAGCGCAGGGTATTTCTGATGGATAAGGATGGTCAACGCGCTCTTTTTGTTCTCCAAGAGATTGAGCAAAATCCTGTCCTCACTCAGCGCTCGCTCGCTCTCAAACTTGGTGTGGCCTTAGGATTAACGAATCTCTACCTCAAGAGATTAGTACGAAAAGGGCATATTAAAATCACCACCATCCCCAAAAATCGAATTCGGTATCTTCTGACGCCACGCGGTCTAAAAGAAAAGTCACGGTTGACCTATGAATACCTCCAGTATTCCTTAACCTACTACCGAGATGTTCGGCAAAGACTGAATCAGACATTGGCTGACTTGAGTCAACTGGGGAAGAAACGAATTGTTATTTACGGTGTCGGAGAATTGGCCGAATTTGCCTATCTCGCGCTTCAGGAAAGCGATTTGACCTTGGTGGGATTTGTTTCAGACGAGCTAGCTGACAGTTTTCTTTCTTTTCCTTGTACTAATCTAGAGTCGCTGCAAAATTGGACGTTTGATGCCATTTTGATTAGTGATCTCGCGCACATCGAAACAAATAGAACAAAACTTCTTGCTTTGCATATACCAGCAGAAAATGTGTTTACGGTTGTCTAGCGGCAGAGATGTTCACTAATAGTCAGACGAGTGACTATTAGACAACGTGGCGTCATGCAGATCGAGAAACTTCGAGTGTAAGTGAAAGGGCGAAGCTGTGTTCGACGTGCAGGAAAAAATTGAGCGTCGTACCTGTTGGTACGCACTTCGTACGAAATCCCGCCATGAAAAAGTCGTTCGGGAAAGGTTAGGACACGAAGGGGTGGAAGCGCTCCTTCCCACGGTCAAACGGATTAGTCAATGGAGAGATCGGAAGAAAGAGGTTGAGGCTCCCCTTTTTCCTGGATATTGTTTTGTTCGCCTTTCATTGAAGGAAAAGCTTCCAGTTTTGAAAATTGTTGGAGTTGTGGATATCGTCGGGTGCGGTCAGCACCCTGCAGTGATACCTGATGAGGAGATTTCATCATTGAAAGCCGTGATCGCAAGTGTTCTGCATTATGATCCCCATCCATATCTGCAAGAAGGTATGAGTGTTGAAGTCGTTGGCGGGGTATTAAAGGGGGTGCGTGGGGTACTATTGCGGAAAAAAGAAGGACACCGTTTGGCTGTTGGTGTTCGTTTAATACAACAGGCTCTTGCGGTTGACGTGAATGCGATGGATGTTATGCCTCTCTAACTTTTGGTTTCTCTTGGATCGATTCCTCAGTGTTTTTATCGTTATCTGCTCCTGGCCGTTGCTACTGCTGTGTTTTCAATGAAATCCCTAGTTTTCTCTGTAAAGACGATGTATTTCTACAACGGGAATGACAAGAAGGCGTAGAGTCATATAGTGGAAAATAACCAAAAAAATATTGCGGTCATTGGGGCGGGGTATTGGGGGAAAAACCTTGTCAGAAATTTTCATGAATTGAATCGGTTGGCCGTAATTTGTGATAGCGATCCTGAGCGATTGCAAGCGCTTTCCGCCAATTACCCTTCCATTCATGTTGAGACAGCGTATCCGGCTGTTCTTATGAATCCATCCATTGCGGCAGTCGCTATTGCAACTCCGGCTGAATCACATGGAGAATTGGTCAAAAAAGCCTTGTTGGCTAACAAGGATGTTCTGGTGGAGAAGCCACTGTGTTTATCGGAGCAGGAAGGTAAGGAATTAGTTGCTGTAGCTAAGAAGCAGCAACGTATTCTCATGGTTGGGCATCTTCTCTGGTACCACCCTGCCGTTTTAACACTTAAAGAGCTCGTCGAGTCTGGCGAGCTTGGGCGAATACAATATATCTATTCCAATCGACTTAACCTTGGTCAAATACGGCGAGAAGAGAATATCCTCTGGTCATTTGCGCCACATGATATTTCTGTCATCTTAGGGCTCATTAATGAACGGCCAGAAAGTATTCGAGCACAGGGAGGGAATTACCTTCACCATCAAATTGCTGATGTGACAGTGAGTCTTCTTTCGTTTCCCAGTGGAGTAAAGGCTCATATCTTTGTTTCGTGGCTTCACCCTTTCAAGGAACAAAAGTTGGTTGTTGTCGGAGACCGTAAAATGGCGGTGTTCAACGATCTGGAAAAGAAAGACAAGCTCCTGTTGTTCCCGCATTCTATTGATTGGAAAGGTAACATTCCGGTAGCGAGCAAAGCTGACGCACAGGTAGTTGAGTATGAGCATGAGGAGCCTCTTCGTGCTGAATGCATACACTTTCTTGATTGTGTACAGTCGAGAAACACTCCAAGAACAGATGGTGAAGAGGGGGTGAAAGTGTTGACCGTTCTTCAGCGATGTCAAGAAGCTTTAGAGAAAGATTGGTCTCGTCAAGAGCAGCAAGCCCAAGTCATCGAAAAAAACTTTTTTGCGCATACTTCGGCTTTTGTCGATGATGGTGTCGAGATTGGAGCCGGAACAACGATTTGGCACAGTACTCATATTTTAACAGGCACGTTGATTGGCGAAAATTGTAAGATTGGTCAAAACGTGGTCGTTGGCCCAAACGTGACCGTGGGTAAAGGCGTGAAAATTCAAAATAATGTGTCGGTATATGAAGGGGTCACGTTAGAAGATTTTGTCTTTTGTGGCCCTTCTATGGTGTTCACAAATGTTTTCAACCCTCGGAGTGAAGTGCCAAGAATGACAGAGCTCATGCCGACATTAGTCAAGCAGGGTGCGACGCTCGGGGCTAATTCAACTATTCTCTGTGGGATTACAATTGGACAATATGCGTTTATCGGGGCAGGTGCCGTTGTGTTGCGCGATGTTCCTGCCTTTGCTCTGCTTGTCGGAAATCCTGCTCGGCAGATTGGATGGATGTGTCGATGTGGAAACAAACTTATTCATGAAGAGTCGAACGTGTGGAAATGCCATGTTTGTCAAGATCACTATTTTGAAAGTGATCTCGGCCTTATTCGTCATGTCGATCAGAGTGGACAGAGGAGATCGGGCTCATGAATGTTCCTTTATTAGATTTACAAGCTCAGCATGAGCCAATTTATGATGAAATGCTAGAAGCGATTGAAATGGTCATGCGAAATAATGCGTATATTTTGGGGCCTGAAGTCACTGGGTTAGAAAAACGGTTGGCTGATTATTGTCAAACAGAACATGCGATTGGTGTGTCTTCAGGAACGGATGCGTTGTTGGTGTCGCTTATGGCGTTAAAACTTCAGCCAGGTGATGAGGTCATTACAACGGCATTTTCTTTTTTTGCCACGGCAGGTTGTATTGCCAGACTTGGGGCCAAACCTATTTTTGTGGATATTGACCCTCATACCTATAATCTGAACCCAGCATTGTTGGAGCACGCCATTACCTCACGGACCAAGGCGATTATTGTGGTCCATTTGTATGGACAATGTGCGGAAATGTCTGAGATTTTACATGTCGCTGAGCGGCATGGATTAGCCGTAGTCGAAGATGCGGCCCAAGCGATTGGTGCCGATTATCGAGATGGTCGACGTGCTGGGAGTATGGGCACGCTCGGTTGTCTTTCGTTTTTCCCAAGTAAGAACCTTGGTGGTATGGGGGATGGTGGTATGGTCGTAACGAATGATCGTGATTTGGCTGATCAAATTCGAATCCTCCGAGTTCAAGGAAGTAAACCCAAGTATTACCACTCATCGGTAGGAGGAAATTTCCGATTAGACGCGCTGCAGGCAGCTATCCTCAATGTGAAATTGAAGTATTTGGATAGGTGGACTCGTGAACGGCAATGTAATGCTGATGTATACGAACAATTATTTCAAGACAGTGGTTTGGCAAAAATTGCAGGTGTGAAGCTTCCCGTTCTTGTCTATAAAGATTCTGGTGTAGTGCACTACCATATTTATAACCAATTCATCATTCGACTAAGGCAACGTGATGCTCTTCGGGAGTATCTCAAGGGGCAAGGGGTCGGATGCGAAGTCTATTACCCTGTTCCTTTTCATCTGCAGGAATGTTTCTCCTATTTGGGATATCAAAAAGGAGATTTCCCTGAGTCGGAGTCCGCAGCATTAGAGACTATTGGCTTGCCAATTTTTCCAGAGCTAAAAAGGGAGCAACAACAGACTGTCGTCGAGGTAATTCAGCAGTTTTACTGTGATGGAAATAATTAGAGTATTTCGTGCGATGCCCGGATTACCAATTGTTTCCCCGGCCTTATGAACACGAATACAATTTCGATCGCCGTAGTCCTCTATGGCACGGCCTTAGTAATGAAAGAGTTAGATTCAACTTACGAAGGAGAGAAATGTGGATTTGAAGGGACAGAAGATGTTGGTCATAGGTGGTGCTGGATTTATCGGGTCACATGTTATTGATCAACTTCTGAAAGAGGATGTCGCGCAAGTTGTAATTTACGACAACTTTGTTCGAGGTAGTCTCGATAATTTGAGCGAAATAATAAGAGATCCTCGAGTAAAGGTTTATGAAGCCGGAGGTGATATCTGCCAGACTGACATTCTGGATTCGGCCATGAAGGGTATGGACGGAGTATTTCATTTAGCGGCGTTGTGGCTTTTGCAATGCCATGAGTATCCTCGTGCGGCTTTTGATGTCAATGTTAAAGGAACATTCAATGTTCTCGAAGCTTGTGTGCAGAATAACGTCAAGAGGTTCGTTTACTCTTCATCGGCTTCAGTGTATGGTGATGCGGTAGAAGAACCCATGACCGAAGAGCATCCGTTTAATAACAAAAACTTTTATGGTGCGACAAAAATTGCAGGAGAGGCCATGGTGCGCTCGTTCCATTATCGCTATGGATTACAGGCTGTCGGTCTTCGCTATATGAATGTGTATGGTCCTCGTCAGGACTACCTGGGTGCGTATATTGCCGTTATTATGAAAATGCTTGATGCCATTGACAAAGGCCAAGGTCCGACCATTTTAGGTGATGGGACCGAAGCGTTCGATTTTATTGCTGTAGAGGATTGTGCTCGGGCGAACCTTTGCGCCATGAAGTCTGAAGTTGTTGACCGTTTTTATAATGTGGGGACAGGGACACGGACGTCCTTGAAAGAACTGGCTGAACTCATCGTGAAGCTGACGGATTGCCAACTATCAATTAATTATGCTCCACGTAGTCAAGCCACATTAGTTCGAAACCGGATTGGTTCCCCAAAGCGGGCGAAAGCCGAAATTGGTTTCTCTTCAGAAGTTGGTCTGGAGCAAGGACTTCGAGGCCTTATAGAGTGGAGAAAAAAGCATATAGAAGAAGTCACTCGACGGCGGCTCGTGATTGGGGCAGAGAATGCGTGAAAGAAGGAAGATCCAAATTGCCACTCCAAGTTTAGGTGAAGAAGAGTGGCAGGCTCTCCGTGAACCGATTGAAAGCGGATGGTTAACGCAAGGTCCAAAGGTTGCTGCCTTTGAAAAAGCTTTCGCCTATCACCACAACGTCAAGCATGCCATTGCTGTCACTTCTGCGACCACAGGGCTTCATCTGGCGCTTGCCGCTCTGGATATCAAGGCTGGTGATGAGGTCATTCTTCCGGCCTTTACCTGGGTCGCAACGGCAAACGCCGTTATCTATTGCGGAGCGACACCCGTATTGGCAGATGTTGACCGTGTGACATTCAATGTCGATGTCAAAGATGTAGAACGTCGCATCACTTCACGTACCAAGGCGATCATTCCGGTGCACCTGTTTGGCCTCTGTGCGGATGTCAAGGCGTTGCGAACAGTTTTGCGATCAGATATTGCAATTGTGGAAGATGCAGCCTGTGCTGCGGGTGCGACATCTCATAGTCGTTTTGCTGGTGCGTTAGGTGATGTGGGAGTCTTTTCCTTCCATCCACGCAAGTCGATTACAACTGGTGAGGGAGGGATGGTCACAACAAATAACGATATGTTGGCTGAACGAGTCAATCGAATGCGCAATCATGGTGCATCTGTTTCCGAAGAAGAACGACATCATGGTTCACGTCCGTACCTGCTTCCTGATTTTGATGTTCTTGGTTTTAATTATCGTATGACAGATCTTCAAGGGACAGTTGGGCTTGTGCAGCTTGGGAAATTAGACACGTTTATTAAGGAACGAGCTCAGATGGCAGAGGCCTATCGAAGCGCCTTGATCGATATTCCCTGGCTTCGGCTTCCGGATGAGCCATTAGACGGTCGGCATGCTTGGCAAGCGTTTGTCACC
>BQIY01000128.1 GCA_021604265.1 Nitrospirales bacterium | reverse complement strand
CAAGAAAATAGGGCCTCCAGAATTTCCTTCGTCAATTGTTCCTGACAATGTGAGATACTCGCCTTTCCATCCTGAAACCCGACCGTTCGTGACCGCCCACGGTGTATCAACAAATCGAGGAAACCCGATAAAATCAACGGACTCGCCTCCATTCAACCCATCACTGGTTCCCCATTTCAACGTCTCAAGGCCTTCCGGCAGCTGACCCGTCACTCGCAACACCGCTAGCCCCCGTGGATTTTCGTCGATTGACTGCATGGCTTTAATCTCAGCGGGAAAGGTCCGTAATTTATCTGGATAAAACGTCACGTTCATCTTGGGACGAGGGCTATTCCCATCTTCAATCACATGCGACGCCGTAATAATATAGGCTTCGCTATGAGCATGCCGGATGATGAAGCCCGTGCCAGCCTTTCGTTTTCCATTTTCAAATTCAGACGTAATATTCACTACGCCAGCCTTGAGAAGCTCAAAGGCTACCGCATGTAGAGCTGCTGGAAAGGCAAGGACCAGACACAAAAGCAAGCTATTGAATCGCCACCACATGACTCACAGTCGCTCCAGTCAGAAGTTTTGCTCACGATGTCTCAAAATCATCTCACCATTCATCATGGTTTCTCTACATCACGTGCACAACGAAACCCGGTTTGATCATCAGAATCCTCGGAAGCTTGATGCGCTCGAACTTTTAACGCCTGATAGGTAGACCAAGACCCGCCACGTTTGACTTTTTCATCACCCTCAACCGGACCTGGTGGATTCTGCTGAGGACTTTCCTGATAATACCTGGAATCGTACCAATCATTCGTCCATTCCCACACATTCCCTGCCATATCAAAAAACCCCCAAGGGTTCGCACGACCGGCTCCAACCTCCGCCAATCGTGCAGCCCCATCATCAAAAGACTCAAATGCCATCTCTTTCTCAAACACCGCGTGAAATGTGGTATCAGGAAGGTTGCCAACAAGTTCAGGAGGAGCCTCATCGCCCCACCAATGTTCCGTAGTAGTACCAGCCCGTGCCGCGTACTCCCACTCCGCTTCCGTTGGCAGACGTTTTCCTGCCCATTCGCAGTATTGTTGAGCATCCACCCACGAAATTTGCACAACAGGATGGTTGAGCAACGTTTCTAACGTATCCTGAGTTTCCCCCAATGGCCGCTGCCAATTCGCTCCCTCGACCGTTTCAACCTCCCAAATCTTTCCAAAAAATAATGTGGAGTCCTCGACAAGAGCGCTTTGACGTCCTTGAGTTTCAACCGTACTCGTATATCCTGTGTCCTTGATAAATTTTCCAAATTGTTCAACGGTGACTTCCTGCGTATCTAAATAAAATTCATCGAGCGCAACCTGATGTCGAGGAGCATAATCGGCATTTCTTTCCTGGACACAGAATTCAACCTTGACGATTGAATCCCACTCGCAGACATCATCGGGAGGCGTGCCCATCATAAATTGTCCGCCTGGGATTAAGACCATTGAAGCACCATCCTTCGCATCAATGGTCTCAAGCTGCACTTCAATCGGTTCTTCAAGCGAAGGAGAAAGACCAAGACCCGTTTCCTTTTTGGCTGCTGCCGTGTGAGAGGACGATTCGGCTGCAATGGCCGGCGTTGATTCAGCTACAGGCAATTCCGCGTGAGGCATCCCAGACCCTTCATCCAAAGAAATATTCCAGCCACGTAAGGCCACTTTCGCAATCACAACCGGCACCGCATACACATACCCATCAGTCACCTCACTCACCACTCCAATCACCCGATCGTTTTGAATCACCGGTCCACCGGAATTCCCTTCGCTCGCCCTTCCAGAAAGAATTAAGTCTTGCCCAACTTGTCCCGTCACAATGCCACGCGTCACCGCCCAGGGAACCGGAGGAAGACGAGGAAATCCAATCAACGTCACGTCTTCTCCCGCATGTGATCCAATTGCCTGATCAAAGACAAGAGGATGAATGCCATCAGGCAAAGAGGAAGCTTGCACCATTAACACCGCTAACCCTTTGGGGTTCCGAGCATCGAGTCCAATAATTTCACCCGGAAACTTACGATTGGGTTTACTATGAAACGATATCTGCGGACTCGGATCTCCTTCAATGACATGCGACACTGTCACAATGTAGGCAACTTTTCCGTCCGTTTTCACAATCACTCCTGACCCCACACGACTTCGGCCATCCAGCGTCGATGTAATCTTCACCACCCCATCTTTCAACCCATCCAAGTCGTCAGCCCACGCCGGTCGCGTGAAGGCCACAATGAACAACAGTCCAATGCACACGAGTTTTCCCGCTAAATTTGTTTGGTTTTGATCTACCGTTCGGTGAAAGACCGTCATGACGTGCAGCAAACGGTACACACTCACGACACACCAGGCACTCCATCTGGCACATGAACATTCACACTTCATGGGGTACGACCTTTCAAAAGCCGCCATCCTGCAAACGTGGTCGGAACCATCCAGACAACCACACCGAGCAATGCCAAAAGGTAGGGCTGTCCGGTGAAATAATCAAATACGGTGATTCGATGATCAACTTGCCGCGTGGCCGTGCCCGTCTTGAGTGTATGCGCAACTCCGTCAAAACGTAGATGCATCGTCTGGGTAGCCCCATCAAATATCATCGTCTTTATTTCAAACACGTCTTCGTCATCAAAAGACACATAATCAGGCGCACTCAACTCAAATGACTTCAATTCATCGCCTTGAATATCATAGCTAATCGTCCCACGCAAACTTTCAGGACTCACGGGATTACCATTCTTCCCTTGTTCCAAAAAGTCTAATCCACGAACGAGCATCGTGTCTGTCGAAAAGAGCTTAATTTCTCGGTCCACAGGAAATCCCAAAATTAGCAGCACCCCGGTGTCTCCCCCCTCAATCTCAAACGATGGAGCATTTGATCGTAACGCTGTTCGTGCACTCAGCGAATCCTCAGTTTCCGCAAATGCCGGAAGCTGGGCTCCTGCAATGGTGACGTGATCCAAGACAAGCTGCATCACATCGTCAGGCGTGAACGTCAATTGGGTTGTGGGGCTTGTCATGCGGATAGCCAGGGAGGCATCTTGTCCATCACCAACAGCCATTTCCAACGTGGTATTGGGAACCACACGCACGGCATCAACCGTCCCGATGGTTGGATATGTCGGTTCCATGCTCTCGAAGGTGACTTCACTATCATTCGACTGACGATTGACCAGCGTGACCATATCTTCAAGTCCGGTAAGATCGTGCCAAGCACCCTCCATAAAACGGTCAGTCTCAAAATCATATTCCGAAGGATCAGCAACGCTAAACATGTTTGCACCAAAACGAATAGAGGAAAATTGCTGCAACGTCATCCATTTCGGCTTAAGATCATCAGTCAGATACTGTGCGCCCTTTCCCTCGCTCATCGTGAATGTCAGGCGATTCGTCTTCAGTTCAACATGGACAGACGTCGGAATGCGCCAGCTCATACTGGCCACAGCAACCGTAACAACCACAATGGTCGGCAACAGCAACCAAAAAATTCCAATACTCCGCTTCTTGGGAGGAGCAAGAGCGGCAACGGCAGCCGCTTTTTCCGGTTGCCCCAACATCCTCGCAATGCCCTGGACCAAACGTGTAAAGCCTTCATGAGGTTCTGTCCCTTCCCAATCGGTCAGCGACACCGTCTGCACACGGCGAAAGGCCAAGGGAATGTCAACGGGTTCGAAGAGAACCGGGATCAGATTTTGTCGCTTTCGACCCTCAGCGGCCTCATTTCTTACCCAATCTGAATCCACCGAGGCTTTCGTCCAAACGACAATGACGCATTTCGCTTCATTGAGCGCCGTTTCAATCACTTTATCCCAGGTTGTTCCTGGAGGAATGTGATGATCCCACCAGATGGAAAACCCTTGAGATTCAAGTGCCCGAGCAAGCGTCTGCACTTGTGAACGATCTTGACTTGAGTAACTGAGGAAAACGTCACTCATCAATGGCTAGACACACAAGGTTACTGAACAGGCGGCGTAGGTTGATGATAAAATCGAATAGTCTGGGCCTTAATGCCTGCATTCGTGTTGAGAAAAAATCCGGTAATGACCAATCGATAGTTTCCCGACGTGGCCTGCGACGCATCCCACGTAATGGTAAACGGCCGGCCGCCACGTTTTCGGCGAAAGACTTGCGTATCAATGGGCTCATCGTCGCCCTCTTTAAACATCTTACAAAATAGTCTCGCATCACCACCGGTTTTAAGCGTAAAGCGATAGCCGTTCACGGTCTTGGGAAGTTGAGAATGAAAAAGAATGGCCGGAAGCACTCGTTCTGTTGCTGAAGGCGTTTCTTTACCCAAACGTGCCACAACCCCAAGATCATACAATCCGAATGAATCGCTGAGTTGCCGCAGCACGGTCCCCGTCTCCCACTCAAACGCATTGTAGGCTCCGGCTTTCCAGGTCATATCGAGAGTCACACGATCCAACCAATAGTAGTATCGGTAATCCAACTCGCGCACAGTCAGAAAGACGTTTGCCTCTTGCTCAGAGTAAAACCGGAGCTTAACTTTTTCAGGGAAGACCTCGCCCATTTCTTGATAGTCAACAAGAACGGAAATTAATTCGATATCATAGCCGGAAACCGGTTTGGGCTTAATTCCCTCGTACCAACTCCCGCGATTTTGATATTGAAGACTGGTATCTGCACACAAAAAGCTTGGTGACAGTAAAACACATACGACACCCATGATGAGAGCGTGAAGATCTTTCAGCAGACGTCTTTGCAATGATTCACTCCAGAATCTTCATGAAGTGGCAGCCTCTTCAATTCTTGTGAATATGGCAGCAGTCTACCGTGGAGAGAAAAAGGAGTCTAGAGGCTTATAGCGAATCTCAATAGATACCAGTCGAGCAAATATAACAAACATTGCGTAATGACCCATTACAAACGTTGGAGGTTAATGAAATCGGCCATACGGAGACCTCAAATCCCAAACGCCAGATGTATGAATGTCAAACATTATTCGATCGGTGGGAGAAACGAGTGGACCTGATCAATCAGCGAAAGGACTGTTCGCGTACAATTACTGTTTTTTGATTTTGTCAGTACCCCCCCTCGGCGATGCCTCTGGATGAAAGATCTTCATCAAAATCCGGTCAATGGATACCGAAGGGCGAAAGTTCAATATGGTTCAACTGCTTGGACGTTCCCTTGGCAAGCGTGGATTCTCAAACACTTGAAATCGTAACGCTGCACCGCTCTCCTTCACGATGACAATTTCACCATCTTTGAAACAAGCGGTGCGCGTAACGTCAATCAAGGTGCTCATGCCACTTCTCCGCAATAAGTTGTTGATGTTCTTCCGCGAGAAAGCAACAATGACGACGCATAAAAGTATAACTCGAACCGCTAACCTACCAGGCCGTCTTGACCTTGTACTTTTTAATAGTTGCGTCTTTGGTCAGAATGATCAGACTTTCTGAAATCGCTTGGCATATCAATAACCGATCAAAAGGATCTCTATGATGCCAAGGCAAATTGCCATGTGGCTCACAATGTTTTTGATAGATCGGAAGATCAAGAATTCTATTTACTTTTTTTTCCCGCTCTAAAAGACTGTGCCACTCTTTTCCCAGCTTGAGTTTCCCTAAGGAAAGTTTTACTGTAATCTCCCAATAACTAGCAGCACTCCAATAGAGTTCGTTTTCCCCATTTTTCAGGATCTGCCTCGCCTTGTTACTTAATTCATCTGAGTCTTCCAGGAACCAGAGCATCACATGCGTATCAAATAAATATTTCATTGAAACGCATCCAGGTATTCCTCAAGTGGATCGTCAAAATCTGGAGAAATATCCTTCACGATTCCCTTGGCACCTCCAAGTTTTCGTTCCTTCCTTGCTTCGGGAATCGGAACGATCTTCGCAACCGGCTCTTTACCCTTAGACACAATAATTTCCTCACCAGCTAAGGCTCGCTGAATCAGTTGAGAGAAATGAGTTTTGGCTTGATGAATCGTAACGATGGCCATAATTATTTAGAATAACATGACTAAGTCAGTTAGTCTAGTTTACATTAAGTCCGAACTCTGTACGGTGGGCACGGCCCATCATTTCAGTAGACTCTTGGTGTACGATACCCCATCAAAAAAGCAAAAAAGAAACTTACGCCTGCCATAATTTCATCGTTCAGCATTGTTAAGTTCATCATGGCTTCTCCGCATCTTTCGCACAGCGTATACCGTGCGAGGCATTCCGTGTTGGCGGAAGGTTGAAGATTCTTACTCCGGTACCGAGAAATTCTGGAGACGTGGACCAAGAACCTCCTCGGAGAACTTTGAAATGCCCCTCCGGCGGTCCTTGGGGATTTTTCTCTGGACTTTGCGCATAGTATCTTTCCCCATACCAGTCTTCTACCCATTCCCATGCATTTCCAATCATATCGTACAAACCCCATGCATTCGGCTTAAACGAACCCACAGGCGCCGTTCGGACATAGTGATCATCGTATTGTTCGAGAATCGGCCAAGGTCGTTTCGGGAATTCACGTTTATGCGTGGTGTCGGCCACATTTCCAACCCCTTGAAACCCAGATTGCGGCTTCCCCCACCATACATTCTTCGTCAGACCGGCACGCGCGGCATACTCCCATTCTGCTTCAGTCGGTAGGCGTTT
>BQIY01000127.1 GCA_021604265.1 Nitrospirales bacterium | reverse complement strand
CCAGAAAAGCGCGCGATGGCCGTGAAAGTAAACCAAGTGGTTGCGCTTCCTGGGTTTGTCAAGCCGAGAGATCGAGTCGATATTATGGTCACCATGTCCAGTGGTGGAAAAGGGAAGATTACGAAAACCGTACTCGAAAATATGCTCGTGCTCGCAATCGGTACGCAATTGGAGCGTGATCCAGCCGATGGAAAGCCTAGTCCCGTTAAAATTATTACTTTTGAAGTGACGTTGGAAGAAGCCGAATTGCTGGCGATGGCGTCAAATGGGGGACAATTGAGATTTGCGCTTCGGAGTCCACTCAATGGTGTCTTGAAAAAAACACGTGGGGCGACCATTCCTGACCTGCGGGCGTCATTTCAGGCCGCTCCCCCAAAGCGCAAGGCTAGACGGCAAGCGCAAGTAGAGATGATAAAAGGTAATGCAAAAAGTGTCGTGAAGTTTTAATTTACAGAGTAATTTTATCTTTGTGAGTAATGATATGACGAGGAATGCGATGTTCGATTATCACGCAGACGTCCAGGGAGGGCAAAATATGGCAATGCATAGAACGCTCCTGCGAATACCGTGGGTGAAAGTTATTCTCAGCGCTGTGTCGGTTGTCATATTGGGACTTTCACCTGTGTATGCTGAAGGGCTGACACACAAGGCTGTTGAGACGAATGTACCTCAGTCACTCCCTCTGGGGCTTGGGTCTTCAATCGTTATTGACAGTGAAACACCTTTTGTCCGGGCTTCTGTGGCGAGTCCTGCTATTGCAGATACGCTCATTCTTTCCCCGAAACAGATCTATCTGACTGCAAAAGCTGTTGGGGCAACGACGCTGACGTTATGGAGAAAAAACGGCACCGTGAGTACCGTGTTAGAGGTGTTAGTGACTCCTGATTTAACGAAACTGAAGGCTCAAATACATCAAGTATTTCCGGGAGAACGAAATGTTGAGGTCACCGCTGGTCACGATAATATTACGTTATCTGGCAAAGTGTCGACTGCGGAACAGCTCACGAAAATTGTGGAAATGGCTGAACCATATGCACCCGGTAAAGTGATCAACCTTATGAACGTGGGTGGTGTCCAACAGGTCATGCTTGAAGTGCATATGGTTGAAATGAATCGTGGACTCACGCGACGTATGGGCATTAACTATTCCAGACTTGGTGAGAGTTTCTTTTTTGGAGAACTCAATGATTTGAGTGAGTTAAGCACTGACAACGGTGTCTTTACGTTTTTGAGATCTGCTGCTGTCAATGCCACATTTGGGATTCCTTTTGGTGATGATCTGTATATGATTTTCTTAGATTTCCTGAAGCAGCATAATTTATCAAAAGTTCTAGCTGAACCGACTTTGGTGGCCATTAGTGGACAAGAGGCGACGTTTTTAGCTGGAGGAGAGTTTCCAATACCTGTTCCGCAGTCACTTGGTGTGACGACCATTAAGTTCAAGGAGTTCGGCGTGAGGTTGAGTTTTAATCCAACGGTATTGAGTGACGACAAAATTGCGTTGAAGATTTCGCCTGAAGTTTCTGAGCTCGACTTTTCCAATGGTGTGAATTCTGCTGGATTTACAATTCCAGCAATTACCACAAGGAAAATTCAGACCGTATTGGAGTTAGACGACGGACAAAGTTTTGTGATTGCAGGGTTATTGCAAAATAACATTCGCGAAACAGTCGCAAAGTATCCGCTTCTTGGAGATATTCCGGTTCTTGGCGCTCTTTTTCGTAGTACGTCATTTCAGAAGAGTGAGACAGAACTGATGGTGATTGTAACTCCGAGACTAGTGAAACCCGTTGATCTTGCTAAGCAATCTCTTCCTGGAGATGATTATCTAGAGCCAAATGATTTTGAATTGATGTTGTTAGGGTATCTTGAGGGTGTTCCGCAGACAAATAGTGCGAACGGTCTGCCACAGATGGGACGTGCTTCCAGAACGATGGCCTGGAATGGCGGTGGCCTAGAAGGATCGTTTGGGCATTTAGCTCCATAGCAGGTGAATAGAGAGGAAAATACATGAGGAACGTCTTGAGTAGAGTAATCCATCTTGTCGTGAGTATGGTGATTGTTGCTGGCATTTCAGGGTGTCAACTCTGGCCCATTATGTCGAATGAAGACGGCCGGAAAATTCGTGATATGGGGAAGGCTGATCAAGTCTTGCATCCGTACGCGCCGCAACCTGTTCATTTAAGCGAGAGTTATGGCGATGCGTTTCAAACCGCAAGAGACAATCAAATTCTGAACCCTGATGCATCAAAAAATCTCGATGCTGTCACAGGGAAAGATGGGACTGCGACATACAAATCGATAGAACTCTACCGAAAAGGTTATTCTTCGCCCCCTTTTAAAACTGGATCGTCTGGTGGAGGTAACAAATGAGTGAATCGAGCTGGAAGCCAACACGTGTCGGTGCGAGCAGTCCAGAGTCTTCGTCGGATGCCAAAGTCGTTGAAGTGTCGATCACGGTACCAGAAGTTAAGAAAATCATTGAAGATCAGATTCGTGTTGATCCAGGGTTTAGTCTGAAACAGCAGGGTGATACACAAGTTCCTGACCTCTTAGTACTTGAGATTGATGAGGATCCGGAAAAAACGTTTTCTCTGGTCAAGACGGTCTTGAGTTCAGCTAAGGGGACTGAAATTTTTCTGACGTCAGCCAAAACTGATTCGACCCTCTTGTTGGAAGCGCTGCGGGCTGGCATGAAGGAGTTTTTGCCGCAGCCCATTCAACCGGATGAAGTGAAGGCGGCATTAGAACGCTTCACAACCCGGAATAGTGAAGCGGCGTATGAAGGTAAAAAGAAAGCAGGGAAGGTGATTACGTTATTTGGCGGTAAAGGGGGGACGGGAACAACCAGTGTTGCTGTGAATCTTGCGGCCAGTCTTCATCTGAGTGCCAAAAAGCCTGCAGTTGTGTTGGTGGATGTGAATCAACATGGAGGAGATATTCCCCTGTACCTTGATTTACCCACGGCCCATAGTTTTCGGGACATTGCCGCTGATCTCAGTCGTGTGGATTTAGCCTTCCTTGCTAGCGTCTTAACGAAACATGAATCTGGAGTGCATGTGTTGCCGTCCGGGTATGATGATCTGAGTGCGGGACGGCTGAATCCAGACTGTATTGAACCAACGATCAAGCTTCTTCAGTCGATGTTCGAATTTGTGGTCATTGATTGTGGGCATGTTTTAGATTTGACGACCAAAAAAGCCTTGGAATTATCTTCGAGTATTATGGTGGTCTCAAGCCTGATGGTTCCTGTTGTGCACAGGACAAAACGCATTCTCGAATTGTTGCGAGGTTCCGGTGTTCCGCAGAGTAAAATTGATTTGCTCATTACCCGCTATCTTCCTCATGAAAACGATGTTTTAACGGAAACGAAGGATATCTTAAAACAAGAAGCCAACTGGTTACTGCCAAATGATTATGCCTCCTCCAGTAACGCGATTAACAGTGGTAAGCCAGTGGTGATGATTGCTCCTCGATCGCCGTTGACTAAAATGTATCAACGGTTGGCGTCCTCGTTCCTCGATCACTCGCCAGAACCTCAGAGTAGTTCTTTTTGGGGGAATTGGATGAAGTCCGTCAAAGGGAAGCGGACTCAACAGAGTGCAGCGACAGCTTAACAATTTCTTCTCCAATATTAAAGGTGTGAAAGAACGATGTTTGCAACTGAGTGGGAACAAGTCGGAACCGGGGGAACCAACCTTGAAGATTTAAAGGGTCGATTGCATCGTCAGGTCATTGAAGCGCTTGATCTGTCCGTAGTCGCGACGCTTGATCAAAATTTACTCAAAGCTGAATTGAGTAACTTAGTCGAAAAGTTTTTAGAACAAGAACCCGTCCCTTTAAATGCACGTGAACGGGAACAACTGATTACGGAAATTCAGTACGAAGTGATGGGCCTTGGACCATTGGAACCATTACTTCAAGATCCCACGGTGAACGATATTCTGGTCAATCGAGCTGATCAAATATATGTGGAACGTGCTGGAAAGCTACAACCGACGGATATTAAGTTCCGCGATGAGACGCACTTACGAAAAATTATTGAAAAAATTGTCTCGGCCATTGGTCGACGAGTTGATGAGTCTTCACCCATGGTTGATGCGCGATTGATGGACGGGTCACGGGTCAATGCCATTATTCCTCCACTCGCATTAGATGGTTCTTCTATCTCAATTAGAAAATTTTCTAAAGATAAGTTGCAGATTGACGACTTGGTGTCGAAACGGTCTCTAACCCCCGAAATTGCGGTTTTGTTGAAGGGGATTGTCGAAGCCAGACTGAATATTTTGATTGCGGGTGGGACCGGTTGTGGAAAAACAACAATTTTAAATATTTTGTCGAGCTTTATTCCATCGGACGAACGGATTATTACCATCGAAGACTCAGCCGAACTTCAACTTCGGCAAGACCATGTGGTGCGATTGGAAACTCGGCCTCCAAATGTTGAAGGCCGTGGTGAAGTGACGCAACGTGAGTTAGTCAAGAATACACTCCGAATGCGGCCAGACCGGATTGTCCTTGGAGAAGTTCGGTCGGGAGAGTGCTTGGACATGCTCCAAGCGATGAATACTGGCCATGATGGATCATTGACGACCATCCATGCGAACACGCCTCGCGATGCGTTAACACGTGTCGAGACACTCGTCGCCATGGCCGGGTTAAATCTGGCAACTAAGGCGTTACGCCACTACATTAGTTCTGCCCTTGATGTGGTGGTGCAAATGACGCGGTTGTCCGATGGAACAAGAAAAATGACAAGCCTACAAGAGATTACGGGTATGGAAGGTGAAATTATCACATTGCAAGAAATTTTTTCATTTCATCAAACATCGTTAGACGAAAATCGTATGGTCAAAGGCAAATTTGCGGCGACCGGAGTTCGGCCAAAATTCGTTGAACGATTTAAAGCTTTAGGCATTGATATCGATCAGGAAATCTTCGATCCTACCAAAGTGTATGAAATATAACGGAATGATGGCGCGGTTACGGTGTGTTGAGGAGCCAGTATTGAGATGACGGTTTTCATTAGCATCGGAATATTCGTCAGCATCATTCTGTTTCTCGAAGGTGGATTTCACATTTATCATACGTATATTAGTCCGAGAACCAAAAAAATCAAACGGCGATTGCGAAACTCGGGGAAGCCCAATACTTCAGGTCAGGAGCCGTTACAGCAGACGAATGTTATTCGACAGCGGGCGACAGGCAATGTGCAATGGCTTAATGTTCTGTTAGCGAAAGTGACAAGTCTTTCAGCAATCGAAACGTTGTTGATTCAAGCCAATAGTCATATGCCTCTCAGTGTGTTCGTCTTAATCTCATTCGTCACGGCGGCATTCGCGGCTATGGCGGCCGCTCTCTATCACTTGGGAATTCTTGGAATGTTAGGTTGTGGACTGGTTGGATTGTTTCTTCCATATATGTACATGCGTTGGAAACGAAAAAAACGCTTTTTAGTGTTTCAACAACAGTTGCCTGATGCATTAGACTTGATGGCCCGAGCCTTACGGGCCGGCCATGCCTTTTCCGTTGGCATGAAAATGGTCGGCGATGAATTTCCTGATCCGATTGGACCGGAAATGGGGAGGGCAGTCGAAGAAATATCATACGGGATTGAAATTCCTGAAGCCTTAAAAAGTCTTTCCAAACGCATTGAATGCGTGGATTTAAAGTTTTTTGTGACAGCATTAATTGTTCAGCGAGAAACTGGCGGAAATCTAGCGGAGATCATTGAAGCCATTAGTCGATTGATCCGATTGCGGTTCGAGCTTCTGGGAAGAGTGCAAGCCCTGTCGGCGGAAGGGAAATGGTCGGCTATTGTTTTGATGGCGTTGCCTATCGTCCTGCTTTTCGGACTTTCATGGATAAACCCTGAATATATGGATCCTTTGTACAGTGATCCAACCGGGCAATTGATGTTGGCCGTTGCCATCGTGTGGATGTCGATTGGTGGGATGGTCATTAAACGGATGATCAATATCAAGACTTAGTAGGTAGACTATGGAAATGGCATTAATAATTAGTGGGCTGGTATTTGTGGGCATGTTAGTGCTCATGGTAGGAGGGTATGCTCTTTTTCAATCTCGGCAGCGTGCCAAAGAATGGGGTGATCGAGTAAAAGGAAAGGCCAAAGTAAAAGACGATATTAAGCAAGATGAAGGTTTTGGGTATATTAAAGCGCAAATGCTTTATCTCTTGGAGAAGTTAGGGCAAGCCAATAAACCCAAGGATCAGGCAGAAACGTCAAGACTTCGCAAAACGTTAGTGTCGGCCGGGTACAGAAGTTCGCGTGCACCTATTATCTTTCTCGGAACGAAAATATTCTTGATGTTGATCTTCCTCGGTATGTTTTTTCTGTTTGGCTCAGATCTGACGAAAGATAAACCGATGTCGTATTTTATCGGTGGAATGGTCGGGTCAGCCATGGCAGGATTCTATGCCCCTCAATTGTGGCTTACGACCTCTGTTCAAAAGCGTCGGGAACGTATTCTTGATGGGTTTCCTGATGCTTTAGACTTGATGGTCGTCTGTGTTGAGGCAGGTCTCGGTCTGGATCAAGCTATCGCAAGGGTTGGAGAAGAAATTAGTATCGGGCATAAGGATCTTGGCGAGGAATTCCAAATTTTAAGCTTGGAATTGCG
>BQIY01000126.1 GCA_021604265.1 Nitrospirales bacterium | reverse complement strand
GGTAATGGCAAAGTCCTGTTTAATGTCTTCCCATCGAACAGCAAATCCGTCCATGGCAGAATTATTCCAGGGCGGATTATCGCGAAGTGCAATAATATCTTCACCGAGAACACGTCCCATCGCTTCCACCAACCCGACTTTTTCGCATCCAAGGGAAGCGGCGGAATCCAGAACAATTTGCTGTGCTTTTTCGAGCGATGTCAATCCATTCATGGTCAGTGCCAAGCTACCTTTCTCACGCTCTCATTTTGTTAACGTCGTGATTCTTATTTTTTCTTCACGAACGGGGCCGGACGAGCTGATGGTTGAACCAGCGTACCCTTTTTTTTGCAGAAATCATCAACTTGATTCGCAATATTATGAATGGCCTCAGCCGTGGGCAAATCTGAATGAAAGAGTGCATACGGTTCGCCTCGGTCGCTTTGCGTGACCAGTTCCGGGTCTAACGGCACCCGCCCTAAAAATGGGACGCCCATATCATGAGCAGACGCCTCTCCTCCGCCTTTCCGAAACACTTCAATATGTTCATGACAATGCGGACAATCCAGGCCGCTCATGTTCTCCACAATCCCGACAATAGGAATTTCACTGTCTCTCGCAAATGTGACAGACTTTCGGGCATCGAGCAAGGCCACTTCCTGAGGGGTCGAGACAATCACACATCCACTCACATCACCGATTAGGTCGATCGTCGTGACCGACTCATTGCCGGTTCCCGGCGGCAAATCAATAAGTAAAAAGTTGAGATCCTGCCATTCCACCCCACCCAGCAATTGATTGATGAATTCATATTTATACGCATCACGCCAAATAATCGGATCGTCAGAGTTCTGAAGTAAAAATGACATGGAGGCGATTTTTAAATTATAGACTTGATGCGGAATAATACCTCCCCCGGAGCTGATCTTCAGCTTCTCCCCTTCAGCGCCAACCATCTTGGGGATGTTAGGCCCGTGGATGTCCATATCACAGACACCGACTTCGTAGCCTTTCAGCGCTAAGCTGATGGCAAGATTGGTGGTCATCGTGCTCTTTCCCACACCACCTTTGTTACTCATGACTAAAACTTTATAATCGATACGCTCCATCCGCTTCGCGACCAGCCAACGACTATGCCCTTCCTTATCCTTTTGACAGGTCTCTGTTTCATCACAAATTGCACAGGCCCACATATAGGTGCATACATCTCCACTGTCTGGTGTGGACGGTTGAATCATCTTTAACTCGGTTGCCATGAAATGCCTCCGCTCTCTAACAAAATGAACAATGACTTATCCTGATGTCTGACTCTCACCAGATAGCTTCTCAATCGTATGGTCAAGCAAGGGTAACACCACCAAAAGATTTTCTCGGGCTCCGCGCGCGCTGCCGGGAAGATTAACAATCAGCGTTTGGCCTCGGATACCGGCGATCCCTCTTGATAACATGGCGGTTCGAATCTTTTTCAAACTTTCAGCCCGCATGGCCTCGCCAATTCCCGGTATTTCTTTATCAATCACGTCTTTTGTCGCCTCCGGGGTCCAATCTGTTGGACGAACGCCTGTCCCGCCAACTGTTAAGACCATATCCACCTGCTCAGTATCACAGAATGCTTGCAGCGCATCCTGAATCAGCCGCCGCTCATCAGCGATAATGCGATAGGCACTGATATCAAATTTCTGTTCTTTCAGTATCCGCTCAAGTTCTTCACGTCCGGCGTCGTCCTGACGGCCGTCTACAATTTTACTACTAATGACCAGAACGGCGACACGTACCAATCAGAGACGCTCCCAACAACACAAAGTTAACGAGGACCTGCACCTGGAACGTTGACATAATCATCATCAGTTCCCCCGCCCCCTCCAGCAGCTTGAGTGGCTGGATTCATGTGTGCCGGGGTCATCGCTGTGGCCGGAGATGAAACCCCCGACTCAGCCTCCTCGTGAGTTTTTTTCTTTCCAAATATCCGTGCACTGATAATGCCGACTTCATAAAAGAAGTACATAGGCAAGGCCATGATGCACTGATTGAATGGATCAGGCGTCGGCGTCAAAATCGCGGCAAATAAGAACGATCCTAAAAAGGCCCATTTACGATATTTTTTTAACAGCGGAGCATCCACCCAGCCCAGCTTCGCCATGAGGGTCAAAACCAAGGGCACTTCGAAAATCATGCCGAAGACCATCATAAACCACAAGGTAAATCCGACATAATTGGCAATGGAAATTTGAGCAATAAATCCTGCATTTAATCCATAGGAAATTAAGAAATGCAAGGCAAAGGGAAGCACAATAAAAAAAGCAAAGGCAAGACCTAAATAAAAGGCCACCCAACTAATCGCGACGAATGGGCCGGTGAACCGACGTTCTTGCACATGAAGCCCGGGAACCACAAATTGCCATGTTTCCCAGAGAATTTGCGGAGTAGCTAACACCAACGCGAATAAGGCGGCCACTTTAATGTTTTGAAAGAGGGCTTCCGCGGGCGAAAGAAACACAAAGGGAACCTTGGGAAGGTCTGAGGGCACCCACTCGAGAGACCCAGGAATAAAGTAATTTTGCAGCGGCACACGAATCCAATTCACCAAGGTGTCGGCATAAAAAAAGGTTACAATGAAAATGCCGGCCATGATCACGACAGTACGGGTCAACCGCCATTGGAGCTCATGAAGATGCTCCATGATCGGCATTTTTTTGTCTTCAAGTGGCTTGAAGACCTTTTCTTCAAGCCACTCGGAGATTTGAGATCGCTTCTTTTCCATAATCGAGAAACTACTTGGGATTCACTGCCACGAATAAATTATTGCCGCGCCGGTTTAACAATACGACCACCAGCTCTTCTTTGGCAATTTTGGAAGCAATTTGCTGATATTCATCAATCGTGGTGACCGTTTCTCGGCTAACCTCTTGAATCAGATCACCTTCCTGAATACCCGAGGCTTCAGCTTCACTCCCCGAAGCCACTTTACTCACCAAGACGCCTTTGACCTCGTCTGGGATTTTCAACTCGCTTCGTTTGGCGGCAGTTAAGGCTTGAACGGAAATACCCGCTAGCACATTATCCGGCGGAGCCATGGCTGATGGAGCTTGTGCAGGACCTCCTTGAGCCAACATTTGATCGGACGGTCGCTCACCTAATTCAATATTTAAGGTTGTTTCTTTTCCATCACGTAAGACAATTATTTCTTTTGTCTTGCCGACTTTGGTCCGCGCTACCACATTTCTTAGATGATTCACGTCACGAATCGTTTTGCCACCATATTTCAGAATAATATCTCCGCGCTTCAGACCCGCTTTGGCCGACGGGCCATTTTCATGCACTTCGCTGATCAAGACGCCGCCTTGTTGATCTTCAGGTAATTGAAACGATTGAGCTAATGCAGGGTTCATTTCTTGAATGGCGACCCCCATCCATCCGCGCACCACTTTTCCAGATTCAATTAAACTTTGTGCAATGTCCTTCGCAATACTCACGGCAATCGCAAATCCAACGCCTTCAGACCCCCCCGTTCGAGAAAAGATGGCGGTATTAATGCCGATGAGTTCCCCTTTCATATTGACCAATGCCCCTCCGGAATTCCCCGGGTTAATGGCGGCATCGGTTTGAATGAAATCTTCATATTCGGTAATTCCTACGCTTCCGCGCCCTAAAGCACTAATGATGCCGAACGACACTGAAGACTTCAGACCAAAGGGACTGCCTAGTGCCAGCACCACATCACCGACTCTGAGATTGTCATACGTGCCCCAGGGCATCGCAGTTAAGTTGGCGACATCTCCTTTAATTTTAATGACAGCCAAATCCGTCTTGGGATCTGTCCCAACCGTTGTTGCGGGAAATTCGCGTCCATCATGGAGCGTCACGGTTATCTTTGTCGCATCTTCCACCACGTGGTTATTGGTAATAATAAAACCCGTGGAATCAATAATGACTCCAGACCCCGCACTCATCCCTGGAGGTCCCTGCGGCCCAGGAGGGCCTGGTTGAGGTCTTCCTCCGGGAGGCCCACCAAACGGTCCCGGAGGCAGCGGTCCTCCTGAGCCACCTCCTCCATTCGTCACGGCAACATTAACGACCGTCGGTCCAATTTTGGCTACAATTTCAGAAAACCCTTCGATAAAAGCTCCTGGAACAGTGGCATGGACGATCGAGGGAAATAATACGCACAGAATAAACCACAAGGTGACCATTCCCTTCCTTTTGCTTGGCACAGCATCAACACGAGCCAAAGAGGGCTTGAAAACGTTCAGAACACGACACCTCGTCAGTCTTTTCATAGTGATATTCTCCCCTATCGATAAATGGTGAGTTTTAATACGTTTTTTCTGAAGACAATACGCAATCGTTGAGACGCGCAACGTCTATCCGGTTCCGGCGTTCAATAGACCCTATCCACATGAAAACTCTAGATTCTACACTAATTGTTTCATGACGTTCAAAGCCCTTTATCGATTCATATTCTCCAGCGTGAAGCCCTCGCCATTAAACTACCTAAAAATACGTATACCCTACCACAGGCCATTTCACTGTGTCTTCAAGAAGAAACCTCCGAGCGAAAGGGGAGAAACCAATCGCTTGAAGCGGCATTGAAGAGCTAGGACACGATGACTTAAGGGTACCCTGGAGGATGAACGAAAAGGTTGGAGGCAAGACAACGACTCAAATTGAGCGTCTGATACCCACGTAGGCGGACTTCATTAAGCGGTAAACAAGAAAAATAATCATAATCCTGGCCAACTATTCACAATACCGACCGCACATGAACTATTCGACAATATCTAAGAGGCTTCCGAGAGTGTGTTCTTGAACGGCGATCGCGCTGAGATTCGCTTCAAATGACTGCCGACTGATCAGCACATTCACCAATTCCTCTCCAAGATCAACATTGGAAAGCTCTTGCTCAATCAGACCCTGATCGGATTCTTGGAGTGCAATGGGACCGGGAGTCTGCACGCTATCCAAGGTCACACGAACACCGCCGCCAGATGATTCTTCAAATGTCGTCCGCGTTTTTTTAAATTCTGCGGTATTCGCATTGGCAATATTATTCGCAGCCGTCACAAGTTTGGCTTGTGCCGCTGCGAGTCCTGAGAGAGAATATGACAGGCCGACTGACATAGCAATGATGTCCTTAGCAGAATTCAGTTCGCGAACATGTTCACATGCCTCACCACATCCCATCGTCGCATACAAGAAATACTTGATGGTTTTCGTTAAAACAAGATATATCGACTTCAAGAACGTGAGAGAACATCATCGACATTCAACTCCCTTCTTGAGTAGACGCCGCAGTTGAAAATCGTTAATGTCTGTTCATCACAGTTTGTATTCTGACGCATTTTCATTCCTCGTACGCTATGCAGGCTTTAGTCTTTGAAAAACAATTACGTGTGGAGCGGGATTACCCGACACCGGAGGCCTGTTCCGGCGAAGCCGTAATCCGTGTTCGACGTGCCGGCATCTGCAGTACAGACCTTGAGCTTTGCAAAGGCTATATGGGTTATGCAGGAGTGATTGGTCACGAATTTGTCGGGATTGTCGAAGAAGCCAACGAACGACCGGATTTACAGGGACAACGAGTTGCCGGAGAAATCAATGCCGCCTGCCATGCCTGTGCGACCTGTCATGCCGGCCAACCAACCCATTGTCCCCACCGTACCGTACTTGGTATTAGCGGACGCGACGGGACCTTCGCTGAGTTTCTCCGCTTACCCTATGAAAACCTTTTTCCTTTACCTGAAAATATCACCGACGACCAAGCCGTGTTTATTGAACCGCTTGCCGCAGCCTGTGAAATTATGCAGCAAGTCGATGTCCGACCCAATGATCGAGTGGTGGTCATCGGTGACGGCAAGCTCGGATTGCTCTGTGTACAGATATTAAATTTAACGGGATGTTCCGTCACGCTGCTGGGACATCATGAGGAAAGAAATGAATGGTTGCGCGATTGCGGAATTCAGGTGACCTCTCACGCTCAAGATATCACCCCAGGAGCTGACCTTGTCGTGGAAGCGACAGGCACCCCCGAGGGATTCTCCCTCGCGAGTGCCTTGGTTCGTCCCAGAGGGTCCATAGTTTTGAAATCAACGTATCATGGAAATCTCACTTTTGACATGTCCAAAATTGTCATCGATGAAATTTCAGTACTCGGTTCACGTTGCGGGCCATTCGCACCCGCCATTCGCCTGCTCCAACAGGGGCTGGTCCAGGTCACCCCAATGATTCACGCCCGCTACCCTCTGCTGGATGGACTCGCCGCTCTTGAACGGGCAGGTTCCAAAGGCACACTCAAAGTCATGCTTTCGTTTGAGTAAACACGTTCTATCCCTACCTTAAAAGGCAATACCGGCATAGCCCCCCACCGTTCCGAAGTTATTGGTCGTATCGGTTTCTCCAGCAGCCAAATGAAAGCGGCCATCCACACCAATGTGGAACGCTCTCCAGACACGATACTGTGCCCCCACAGCAAACTGCGCACCAAGATCCAAGACCGTCACATCACCTGACGGCGGACTAATGACATGAAAATCCAACCCAATGGGAATAATCCATGGCCGTAATCGACTGTCTTCCATAAACATCACCTTCGGAGAGACAGACACTGTAAGTTGGGTGAGCTCGACTTTGGTCGGCGATGTTCCTGTTCCCGCCAACACATTTGTCGCACTGGACACACGCTTTG
>BQIY01000125.1 GCA_021604265.1 Nitrospirales bacterium | reverse complement strand
AGAGCACAGCCCTGAAAAGGCTGGTGTCGACAGTTCGATTCTGTCCCTCGGCACCATATTTCTTTTTTCTCAAATTTTTCTCTTTTACATTATAAAGGTATATGCCTGAGTCCAATTTTCTGACTCTATTTTTCCTGGTCCACCTACTTGATCCCTTAAACTTGTATCTATCCCTGAATTATCAAATGGAAGGCAAAGCTAAATACTGACTCTTCATGTGCGGTCGCTATACCCAAAAAGAGAAAGTCGATAATCTGCTGAAGTTGCTTCAAGTGATCCGCAAGCCTCCGCTCACACCTCGTTTCAATATTGCGCCAAGTCAAATGGTGGCGTGTGTCAGGAATGCACCGGAAAATGATCACCGCGAATGTGTGATGTTGAAATGGGGATTGATTCCCGCGTGGGCCGAGAATCCAAGCATTGGAAATAAGTTGGTCAATGCGCGAGGAGAAACGGTAGCGGAAAAACCATCATTCAGGAAAAGTTTCAAATCCCAACGGTGCTTAGTTCTCGCC
Source organism: Nitrospirales bacterium (assembly GCA_021604265.1). The sequence goes on along the minus strand of BQIY01000125.1, from coordinate 6,177 downwards.
GATGGATTCTATGAATGGAAACAAGAAGGCAAGGCCAAGCAACCGTATTACATACGCTTTAAAGACCACCGACCCTTTGCGTTTGCTGGCCTCTGGGAACGCTGGGCAAAGGCTGAGCCCGTTATCCAATCCTGTACCATCATTACAACTACTCCCAATGCCCTCATGAAGCCTGTCTACCATCGCATGCCGGTGATTCTCTTTCCACACGATTATGCGACATGGCTTGATCCATCAATACACGACCCTGCTGACTTATCGCCATTGCTGGCACCGTTGGTCTCTGATGAGATGGAAGCCTTTCCTGTGAGTACTTTAGTCAATAATCCACAGAATGATTTGCCAGCATGTATCGAATCTGTGAGGTGATGAGCCTTTCGACGTCCAGGCCTATGCATCCGTAGGTTTTAGCCTACATATTTACCTCAATTTCCGGGCAAGGTAACATAAAACGTTGATGTGATTGTGAGATCGGACGATACTCGTATTTCTCCATTTATTTCATTCATAACGGAGTACTCTCATGAAGAAATGTCTTGGGTGTCTCTTTGCTGTCATCGTGTTCGTGACGAACCCATCATTGTTGTTGTTTGCGCAAGGGCCTGAGTTTCCGCCTCCAGCTGTTCGGACTGTCGTCGCTGAGGTATTGCTGACTGAAGGAGAATTTCTTATTGTTCGTGGGCCGTTGGGAGAAATTCGTATCGTCGTGAAGCCAGATACGAAAATGTCGGAAACCTTTGAGTTTGGTGATCGTATCAAAGCCCTTATTCGACCGGATGACTCAGCCATTTCCATTGTTCGTGCAGGGCAGGATGAGCCGATAGGGGTCACTGCTGAGGCACCTGCTGTCTCCTCGTCTGACTCAACGCAATCAGCAACGTCTGCAGCTACTCCGGAATCTACGAATCCACAGGCTTCAGCTCAATCTGACGATGTTCCTGTTCAGGTTGAACCTCAAAACAGAATTATTGTGGCTGATATTCTCATGGTCGATGGAGAATTTTATATCGTGAGAAGCGAATATGGGGAAGTCCGCATTGAAGTGACTCCTGACACTAAGGCGACTGAGAAGTTTGTTTTTGGTGATCGCATTAAAGCCAAGATTCTCCCTAACGATGAAGCGATCTACGTGAAACGTGCAAAACCAGACGACCCGCTTGGGTTTCAAACGGCAAAGCCTCGTGTCGCCCCTCAATCCTCATCGGCACAAGGTGCTCCAGGTGCCACAGCCAAGCCCGAGGCCGCTGTGCCGGAGAGTGTCGGTCCTCCACCGTCCCCATCGGGCACTCGAGAAATTGTCGCAGATATTCTCATGATCGATGGAGATTTTATTGTGATCAGAGGGGAAAGAGGTGAAATTCGAATTGAAGTCACCGACGAAACGAAGATGAGTGAGAAGTTTGAATTTGGTGATAAGATTCATGCCATTGTTCTTCCCAATGATCGTGCGGTATCAGTAGAACGGGCTGGTCAGGATGAGCCCATCGGTATCACTGAACAGAAATGATAGAACAAACGGTATGGCATGAAACGGCTTTTGTGGAGTCGTCTTATCATGTAGGAAGATGAAAAGCGGGTTTTAGAGTTCTTTGGGGGATGAGGATTTTTGCTGTTCGAGAAACTGGAGAATTTCACGATAGGCGCGGATACGTTTGACATAATGGACCGGTTCCCATCCGCGTGCATATCGATTCGGTAGGGTTTTGTAATATTTCTTTTTGGCGAGTAAGGGAAGAACTGTTTTTAAGTGTTCCCATCGAGTCTGATCCTTTTTTAGCCGAGTTGCTAAGAGTTGGGCATCTTTAATATGGCCCATTCCCACATTATACGCGGCTAGCGCAAAGTACATGCGGTCTGGATCTTGAACATCCTTGGGGATATTGGCGTAGAGACGGGCAAGATACCGAGCTCCCCCGCTAATGCTTTTTCGTGGATCCAACCGGTTGGTGATACCGAGATCAGAAGCGGTATCGAGTGTCAGCATCATAATGCCACGAACCCCGGTCGGACTCACGGCATTACGATTCCAGTGCGACTCTTGATAGGCTTGCGCGGCAAGCAGTATCCAGGGTACTCCATACTTTTTCCCAGCAAGATAAAATTCTTCCCGATATTGCGGCAATCGTGTCTTGGCGTGGCGTAAAAACTTCCGCTCCTCAAATTTCGATAAACTTGTCTTGAGCCGTGCGGGAGTTTCTTCTTTGAGGGCGGCCTGCTGTTCCCAGGAAGGTGTTTGCCAAAGAAGGATAATTCCGATGGTGAGGGCTGCGACGGCACTGGCAACCTTCGTCAATTGGTTCATGGCAACCATGACGGCTTGTCGTTCGTAATTCACGGATCAGCTACCCCTTCAAGCTTGCTTCCAGGTAATCGCGTCCCCTTGGTATTTTACTCAATTCATCACATGTGTTTCCACACTATTTCATGGTCTCATGGAATCACCTCCCTTGCAAGATTCTCTACGCTACCAAATGGAGAGTATTTTAGATAACGAGACAAAATCTCAAGTATTGACACGTCGTTCACTCGAAAATCTCGTTGAATTTGTGAACAGCACCGCTCGTCATTTTCAATAGCACAATATTTTTCTTAGCAGCTAATTCCGTCCCTTCTACTTTCTCGGCACGGCCAGTAACTACTTTCAGTTTTCTTAAAGTTTTACTTGCTGGACCTAAACATGCCATTATCTATTTTTTATGTCTCGATTAGGTTCTGCGTGGCTAACCTCAAGAAATCTTCAAGCATTCCAGGTTTGCCTTTAAAAATAAGGGCGAAATTGAATGGACATGAATTTCTGGCCTCTGGAAATGGCCATGAAGTGACCCAACAGTTTCAGAAGTTTCTTGATTTGATTGCTGAACTGAACACAAGAGAGGCGGGTCAGGGAAAATCCACTGCGTCGAGTACGCCTATTTCTGCGCAAACGCATGTATCCCAACCAGCTCCGACTCATGCTTCTCTTCAGCAAGTCTTTGACTCAGATTATCGTTCCCCTGCCCTCATCTATCGCTTACCTCCTCATAACGCCGAGAACCTAGCGGATGTCACCCTGATGTTGCTCCTCGGGTATCACGAACTTCGACAGATGCATGAAGTTCCGGCAACGGCGCTCAACCAGGCGTTACTCCGTTCGTCATTGAAAATTTCAAGACTTGACCGTGTCCTAAAGTCCTATATTCGAGAGCGATTTATTGTGAAGCGGGGGCGTGGTAAGGGGGGATACTATCGTCTGACTGATCTGGGCATCCCAAAAGCTACAGAGAAGATTCGTAAATATGCTGCACTTCTTCCTTCCGCCGGCCATCTTGATCATGTGTTATGAATCTTATCGATTGTCGGCAATACCACATACCAAATTATTGAAGCATAAATGTCTCATATTCTAACTTTTGAAGTTTTTTATCTAAGAGATGCATCCCCAGGATCACGACAACAAGCAATGACACGGCAAACCCGTAGCCATAGTATGGGAGTCCCATGTAGAGCGACCACGTTGTCAAGATCACATTGCCAAATAAAAACAGACTCGAAAGCCCGAGGGCAATCAGGCGTTTATCTAAATAGAACATTACGTTGAGAATTCCTAAGAACAGGACCTGAAGACCGGCTGCGACAATATCGACATACAGCAGGGATTCGTAGAGTTCTGATATTTCAAGCCAACGTAAGATCGGCGGACCAATGGCCCATATGAGCAAGGACACGACAAACTGAATTTTCATGATCTCAAACAGACCGAGACGAATAGTTCGTACCATTTCATTTTTGGCATGTTGAATATGATCAAGTGAGGCCCCTCCCCGAATGGCATCATAAAACTCCTGGTAACGCTCAACGAAGTCCGTCTCCATGCGTACGAGAAAACTAGCCATGCCCGGGAGGATCGAAAGATAGGCCAAGAAAATAGGCAAGTCATAGATTGGTGAATTCCGAATTGGCCCAATAATCAGTTGGCTCGTCTCCGGGTAATACCAAAATAGAAATTTGTCGATCCAGATCGCAAGATTATAGACCAATCCCAACCAGATCAAACTGACGTACATTCTTCCCTTTTTCAGAAAATCCCATGCGAGGAGTGTGTCGGAAGAATAGTTTCGAACAGTAAGACCTAACATGCCGACTAAGATAAAAAACTGTCCGATAAAGAACCCAAACAGCAGCCCTTCTAACCCAAAAGACCGCATGGCGAGTGCAGCTCCAATCGTCAGTCCATAGCCAAGTCCATACAGCAGGAGCACGGCTTTATACTCTTTCATACTGGATAGAAAGATCGTGGCAATCCAGATGTTTCCCAAGACGACAAAACTGCCAATCATGAGCACCTTGTACAAGATCGTTTGTTCCGGAAAGAACCAGGCGATAACGGCTGTTGCAGAGATGCCGCAGGCGATTGTGACAAGGCAGAGTACGCCGTGAAAGTTACTCAGCACTAATTCGTCTTTTTGTTCATACAGACGATCGGCCACATATCGCGTAAATGAGGTTTGTAAGCATCCAGTCAATATGAGGCTGAAGGCAATGAGGTAGGTGACGGAGAGTTGAAATTGAATAATAAGCGTTTCCGGAGCCACGACGGAAAGGCTCATAACGCCGATCACTAATATGCCAATAATGGATAAGATCCAAGGGCCGGAACTGATGACTCCTGCATAGGCGTAAGCCTTGAGTAATGACCAATAGCTATCCTTTTTTAGGATTTTTCGGAGTTCGAAGCCGATACCTGCCATGAGTCGAACGCTTTCGTGTAAATCGATTGATAGTGTTCAATCATTTGCTGTTGTGTATAGAACGTTTCAACCCGTTCAATGCCGGCTTGCTGAGCGTCCTGCCAACGTTGTTCATTGGACAAGAGATTCACGGCGGCTTCTGCTAACGCTGTGGGGTTTGCCATACTCACAACCGCACCGGCGGAGCCTGCCGCATCGTCTGCCAGTCCCTCCCCTTCAATCAGTTGCCGGCAGGCGCCAACATCAGTGGTGACGGCCGGGACTCCTGCGGCAAAGCCTTCAAGGACAACGAGAGGAAGTGCTTCGCTAATCGAACTTAAAATCAGGAGTCCAATTTGAGGGAGGATGTCATCGACTTTTTGAAATCCAAGAAACTTGACATGATTGGAGAGACCTAAACTTTCGGTTAAATTTCGGCAGTCCTGGACGTATTCCTGGTCTTCATCTTCCGGACCGGCAATCCAGCCTTCTGCCGATGGCATGCGGTTGACGACGGTCCGCATCGCTCGAATAAACGTCTTAACATCTTTGATAGGGACGACTCGTCCTATTAGGCACAACACGGGTGGCGGGTGAGCTGGCCGACGTGAACGAAGTGCCTGAAAACGCTCAATATGAATGCCGTTTGGGATCGTGAGGGTACGGGATTCCTCTGCGCCATCATGTATTTGTCGTTGTCGGTTGACTTCATATAACGAAATAATGGGGTTGGCGGCATCGTAGCAAAGTCTTCCCAACACTTCGAAAAATCGTATCCAGAGTTGTTGGAAATATCCTAAATGTTCAGATCGTTTTTCCAGTTGCGTGCGATTGTCTTTAAACGACGACATCTGAAACAAATCAATACGACGTTCTTTGGTGTAAATGCCATGTTCTGACAGAATGAGCGGCCGGCCAGTGCGTTGCTGTAATAATGCTCCTAAAAACCCCGCATAGCCAGTTGACACCGTATGATAGATCTTGGCCGGAATAAGATGATCGGCGATTTTCCCCAACATCCAAAGCGGTTCATGCATTTTCCGTACGGTCCAAAAATAGTCGACGAATGACGGGTCCGTACAATGCTTCCGATACACCTCGCACAGGTATGTCCATGCTGTTTCACTGTATAAAAATTGTTCCTGAAGCTTGTGAGGGTCTTCAGTTAATTGGGTCATCATCTGTTGAGTCAACTGCATGCCTTCCGGGCAGGTTTCCGGAGCTCTCAGGCCATTGTGTAATTCTTCAATAAATTGAATCAGCTTTGGGTCGCCTTCGATGGATTCGATCGGAGGTTGTCCATGATTGGCATGGACGAAATGGCATTCAAGGTGAACGACTTGCGGAGGTAGTACGTAGCGCATGTCATCATATTCTTCCGGCTGGCCTCCGATAAACACTAGTCCAAATCGATAATCAGGAAATGCTTGAATAACTTGATGGACCCAACTGGATACGCCTCCACTTACGT
>BQIY01000124.1 GCA_021604265.1 Nitrospirales bacterium | reverse complement strand
GGTTGGCTCAGGAATATCAAAAGGTCAAGAGTCAGAATAAGGCGTAAAAGGATACCGTCGTTCGATATCAAAAAGAACTCAAGGCCAATAGAGAAAAGACTGTTGGAGCCATCGCTCCTCCCTCTTCGCCTCAAAAATCTCTTGGGTCGACAGCGGCGCCTGCGACCAAACCGGCATCCATGGCAGGTGTTCGGTCACCGTCATCAGGGAAAAAAATGCAGTTGGTTAACATCAACAAAGCCTCGGCGAGCGATCTCATCTTATTTCTTGGATTAACGAAAGAAGTCGCGGAAGAGGTGGTCGCCAATCGACCGTATCGGTTGCGCGGCGAGCTGGTGGCGAAACAAGTAGTGCCGAAGGCGACGTTTGATGTGATCAAAGACCGGATTACCGCAGCTCGATAAGTCCCAGTGCCGCCCTTCTTTCAGTCCTCTTCGTGTTGTGAGGCGAGAACGGTCTCAATATCAGAGTACACGATCTTCGGTGATGAGGCCATCTTGAAGATGAATCAGCCGATCTGATTGTGCCGAAAGCTTTTCATTATGTGTCACGATGACAAATGCTGTGCCTCGCCGTTGATTCAAGCTTCGCAACATGGCAAACAGCGAATCCCCGGTATGGCTGTCTAAATTTCCCGTCGGTTCATCTGCAAGGACAAGGTCTGGGTTTCGAATCAAGGCCCTGGCAACGGCAATCCGCTGTTGTTCCCCACCCGAGAGTTCCCCTGGTTTATGATGCATGCGATGAGAGAGTCCGACTTCTTCCAGTAGAGCCTTTGCCGCTTCACGGGCTTGATTTTTGGGTTGTCGTTGAATGAGTGCCGGCAGGTAGGTATTTTCTAGCGCCGTGAATTCCGGAAGGAGATGATGGAATTGAAAGACAAAGCCGAGACGGCGGTTACGAAAGTCGGCTAACGCGGATTCGGTCATGTTCAGAAGTTGCTGTCCTTCGTAGGTCAGCATGCCTTGCGTTGGCTTATCTAACGTTCCCATGATGTGCAGTAAGGTACTTTTCCCCGCCCCGGATGCTCCGATAATTGAGATCATTTCTTGACGCTGAATGGTCAAGTTAATTCCTTGTAATATGTCGACCCGCTGTTGTCCGAGGTAGAACGTCTTGTGAAGGTCTTGAATCTCAAGTAACGGCGAGCCCGTTGAGTGGAGGTGAGGGGCCGGTTCACTCATAGCGAAGAGCACTCACGGGGTTGAGCTTCGCGGCTTGCCATGATGGGTAGAGTGTCGCGGCAAAGCTAATGATGATGGCTGATATGGCCACGAGGGCCACGTCCAGTCCGAGTACGTGAACAGGAATTCGAGAGATGTAGTAGACCGAGGCGTCAAAAGTCCAATAGTTTTGAATCAGCCATAAGAATGTGTAGCCTAAAGGAATTCCAATCGCGGTTCCAGTGAGCCCAATCACGAGCCCGTTGAGCATGAATATCCGCATGATGGAATTAGGGGTGGAGCCCATGGCTTTCAAAATAGCGATTTCCCGCTGCTTTTCATTCACGATCATCGTTAAGGTTCCAACAATATTAAAAGACGCGACGAGCGTGATGAGAACCAGTAGGAGGAACATCATGGTCTTTTCAAGCTTGAGAGCTGAAAATAAATTTCGATTGAGATGCATCCAATCTTTTGCGGATACCGATGGACCGAGAGTCATCTCAATGTCTTGAGCGATGGAACTGGCTTGAAACACGTCATCGACTTTGATTTGAATGCCGGTTACCGTATCTCCCAAGTTGAAAAATTCCTGCGCTTGGGCGAGGGAGATATAGGCTAAGGACGAATCATATTCATACATGCCGGACTCAAAAATTCCCGTAACCACAAACGGTCGAATTTTGGGAGTCATGGACAGGGCATTAATGGGGCCAACGGGTGAAACAACATTGACGGGATCCCCCAGGAAGAGTCCGAGGCGGGCGGCCAATTCTTTGCCAAGAAAAATTCCAGGCTTGGCCTTCGCCGGTGTTTGTGGAGTTGGAGTCTTTTGGGAATGCGGTGTCTGCAACGTGTCCGGAGGATGTTCCAGGTCAGGCAATGCGCCATATTTCAGATTAGCGGCTAATTCTGTCACTTGAGATTCTTTTTCAGGGTGAATGCCTCGTAAAATAATCCCCTGAACCCCCGATTTGGACGAGAGGAGAACTTGTTTATAAATAAATGGTGCGGCGGCGAGTGTATGAGGGACTTTTTCCACTTGTTTGAGCACGGTTGTATAGTCGCTCATATTCGGGATCCCACGCTCTTGAACAATGATGTGTGCGGTCGTCCCAAGAATTTTTGATTGAAGATCTTCCTTGAATCCCGTCATGATCCCCAATGTGCCAATGAGCGCAGCCACGCCAAGGGTAATTCCGGCAATAGAAATAAACGTATTAAGGGAAATAGTTCGCTGGCGTCGTTTGGCCCGAAGATAGCGAAGCCCGACGAATATTTCGTAGGGCATGCTCACAAGGATTTGTCCGGGCGGAGTTGAGGAAAGAGGATGACGTCTCGTATCGAGGCTTGATTGGTCAGCAGCATCACCAAGCGGTCGATACCGATGCCTTCACCGGCTGTTGGGGGCATCCCGTACTCCAATGCCCGAAGAAAGTCTTCATCGAGGTAGTGGGCTTCATCGTCGCCGGCTGCTCGTTGCTCGACTTGTGCTTCAAATCGTTGTCGTTGGTCAATCGGGTCATTCAACTCGGAAAATCCGTTGGCGAGTTCCCGGCCGCCTATAAATAATTCAAAGCGATCAGTCAATGCCGGATTGGCGTCCTTCCGTCGAGCCAGCGGGGAGATTTCGATTGGGAAATCTGTAATAAATGTGGGCTGTACGAGTGTGGGTTCAACCGTCGCTTCAAACAGTTGTGTGAGGACAGGAATCAAGCCCTTTTCAGGCTCAATATGGACATTGAGCGATTTGGCGACTTCGACGGCCTTTCCCAGGTCCGTTAAAATCGCTGGATCCACCTGATTCACTTCCACAACAGCATCTAAATACGGTACCCGACGCCAGGGGGGCGTCAGGTCGATTGACTGCCCTTGGTAATCAATTGTCGTGCTGCCGCATACGGTCGTAGCGAGGCCGGAAAAGAGTTCCTCTGTGAGATTCATGAGATCGTGATAGTCCGCGTAGGCTTGATAAAATTCCAACATCGTGAATTCAGGATTATGAATGGTTGAAATGCCTTCATTTCGAAAATTCCGGTTTATTTCAAAGACTCGACGAAGTCCGCCGACAATTAAACGTTTGAGGTAGAGTTCTGGCGCAATTCTCAAGTAGAGATCGATGTCCAGTGTGTTGTGGTGAGTCACAAAGGGGCGAGCCGCAGCTCCACCGGGAATCGGCTGCATCATGGGAGTTTCGACCTCTAAAAATCCGCGTTCAGTGAGAAACGTTCGAATTTGCGAAACAATCTGACTCCGCATTCGAAAGGTGTGATGAATGTCAGGATTCGCAATGAGGTCAACGTATCGTTGGCGGTAACGTGTCTCGATATCGGTGAGCCCGTGCCACTTTTCAGGGAGAGGTTGTAGTCCTTTGGCAAGAAACGCCAAGGCTTTGACCTCAACCGTCAACTCATCCGTTTTGGTTCGAAACAATCGTCCTTCTACCCCTATCCAATCGCCAAGGTCGAATTCTTTGGAGATGGTATAGGATTCTATGCCGATTATATCTTGTTTGAGATAGACCTGAAGCCGATCGCCTCCATCTTGCAATGTTGCAAATGCGGCTTTGCCAAATCGTCTCAATGCGACAATGCGTCCTGCAATCTTGCAGGGGATATGATCGGTGTCTAGTTCCTCTTTCTTTTTAGTGTTATACGATGCAATGATTTCCGCAACGGTATGCGTGGTATCATAGCGAAGACCGTAGGGTGAGATCCCGAGGTCTTTCAATGTATCGAGTTTTTCTCGTCGCTGAATTTGTTGGTCGTTTAATTCATCCATCAGTCAACACCATTGTATACCATGGCTTATCTTATCAAGAGCACCCTTTCTCACTCTGAGGCGAAATAATTTATGATTGAAGTGAGGCCATGTGTTTCAGATATGCTTCAATAAATGGGGTCAATGCTCCGTCCATCACGGCAGGGACGTTCCCTGATTCGTGGTTGGTTCGATGGTCTTTCACCATCTGATAGGGTTGAAACACATAGGAACGAATCTGACTTCCCCAGGCAATGTCCTTTTTTTCTCCCACAATATTTTGAAATTCCGCTTCTTTCTTTTTTTGCTCCAATTCAAACAGTTTGCCTTTCAACACCCGCATGGCTCCCATGCGATTTTGAAGCTGTGATCGTTCGTTCTGGCATTGAACGACGATGCCGGTGGGGATATGGGTCATACGTATTGCGGTTTCCACTTTGTTGACATTCTGCCCGCCCGCTCCGCCCGCTCGAAATGTATCAATTTTGAGATCTTTGTCATCAATCGTGACTTCCACATCATCATCTAGCTCGGGATACACGCCAACGGCGACGAACGAGGTATGCCGTCGTTTGTTGGCATCAAATGGAGAAATTCTCACTAACCGATGAACCCCCGCTTCGGCTTTTAAATAGCCGTAGGCATTAAGGCCTGTGATTCCGAGTGTGACACTCTTGATTCCGGCTTCGTCCCCAGGCTGTAAGTCAATCGTCTCGACGGTATACCCTTTTTCTTCTGCCCAGCGAACGTACATCCGCATGAGCATTTGACCCCAATCTTGAGATTCTGTTCCTCCAGCGCCTGGATATAGACTTAAGATTGCCGGGCGGTGGTCATGTGGACCGGAAAGGAGACGTTCGAGCTGCCAGGCTTCGAGTGCGGCTTCGATTTGTTCTAATCCTGAGTCTAATTCTTGTTGGAGTTCTGCATCCTCCTCTTCCTTTATCAGCTCAACGAGGGCTTCTAAGTCGCTATAGTGCCGCTCGAAATCTGTGACTCGCTGAATGTCACGTTCAATCGTTGCTTGCCGGCGACCGACTTTTGCCGCGTTGTTCGCGTCTTTCCAAAAGTCTGGCTGAGCGGTTTCTTGTTCGAGCTCGTCGAGTTCAGTTTTTAGGCGAGGGAGGTCAAAGAGACCTCCGTAGGTCGGTAATATGATTGGCAATAGTGGTCATGCGGGTCCGAATGTCTTCCAGCATTTGATCTCCTTTTTTTAAGTCATGCCGTTAGGAATGCAATATGGCATGGTTGGTCTGACGGGTTCGGCGACGTTGTGTCCACGCGCATATCGTCAGCAGTATAACACAACTCCAGGCAAACACATCGCCATTTTGCGAATAAAATGTGGTGGTTGTCCGAAGCGGGATGGTTCCGGTCAGAGCCTCTTGCGTAAAAATTGGTGTGGTAGCAAGAATGTGACCTGTGGGGGCAATAAATCCTGAAATGCCGGTATTGGCAGATCGGGCAAACGCGACCCGATTTTCCACAGCTCGAAAGACAACCATGCCAAAGTGTTGGTAGGGGGCAACGGAATCCCCAAACCAGGCATCATTGGTTATCGTGACGAGAAAATCCGCACCTTCCTTGGCCATGCGTCTGACCAAATTTGGAAAGATGACCTCAAAGCAAATGGCGACACCAAAGTTGAGAGACGGCCGTGCATCCTGCTGAGGCAGGGTGACGGTCATAGGACCGACGCCGGACCGAAAGTCTCCAATTCCCACAACGAGCTTATCGAGAAAAAATAATATTGACCGGAGAGGAATGTATTCCCCAAATGGAACAAGATGGCGTTTATCATATCGTCCGGCAATTTGTCCTTGCGGCATTAGCAGATAGGCGCTGTTCATCAGGTAGGGACTGCCGTCTTGGTGTCGGCGCAGCGTCGGGCTGCCAAATAGCAAAGGGGTATTTGTCTCTTGGACAACAGCAGCAACTTGTTGCTGATAATGAGGTTCCCGTTCGAAGAAAAACGGGGTCGCTGACTCAGGCCAGATCAGTAGATCGGTATTGTCGGCGGCGGCTTGACGGCTCAAGCGGTTGTAGCGGTTGACTGTTTCCTGACGGTAGGTTTCATCCCATTTTCGAGCCTGATCAATATTCCCTTGTACGACACCGATTCGGAGCGAGCGAGCCGAGGTATGGGCATTGGTGTGTTGGTCAAGTTGCCAAGTTCCATAGGCGAGGGTGAGTCCGAGAATGCCAATGGTCGCCGCCACGGTCGGCCAGGGGAAAGGCGTCTGGTCTTGAGCCAGCTTAGTTTTTCCCCAGCAAATACACTGATAGATCATGACGTTTGTTAACACAATAATGAATGAAATCCCGTAGACGCTCGTCATGTCTGCAATCTGAATGACCGAGAGCCATTGATATTGTGAATAGCCGAGGAGCGCCCAGGGAAATCCACTAAACAAATAGGTTCGTAGGAGTTCAAGCGCGACCCAAAGACATGGTGCCACAAGCCAGGTGATGTGTGGAGATGGTTTGAACCAAGAGAGGCCCAGAGTGTAAAGCCCGATATAGAGTCCGAGGTACCCGGCGAGTAAGATCATGAGGAACATGCTAATCACCAAGGGGACCTGACCATAGGAATGCATGGCGGTAATGACCCAACTCACGGTGCCCGCGAACCCGAGGGTGCCTGCAAACCAGCCCCACCAAAACGATTGTTTTGGCGAGAGGCCGTCAACGGCCAAATGAAGCGGGACCAGCATGATCCAGGCTAGCCATCCAAAGTTCAAGTTGGGAAAACACAGGGGATAGAGTATCCCTGTAAGAAA
>BQIY01000123.1 GCA_021604265.1 Nitrospirales bacterium | reverse complement strand
TTCTGGTCCATCTGCAAAACGATTTTTTCCCAGGCGGAGCACTCCCAGTCGCGGACGGTGACCAGATCCTCTCTCGAGTCAATCAATACATTGCCTTCTTTCAACATCATGGAGCCGCCATTATGGCTACACGCGATTGGCATCCGCCCAACCACTGCTCATTTCAAGAACAAGGTGGTCCATGGCCTCCCCACTGCATACAAGGATCGCGAGGCGCACAATTTCACGCAGACCTGCACCTTCCAACGGGTAGCCTCATTATTTCAGGAGCCACCAATCCCAAAAAAGATATCTACTCAGGTTTTGACGGAACCTCCCTCGCGGATTACCTTGAAGATCATAATGCCAAAACCATCTATCTCATAGGCCTCGCGACAGATTACTGGATAAAACAAACCGCCCTGGATGGCATCAAACTTGATCTGCGTGTCGTCGTGCTAGAGGATGGCATACGCGGGGTCAATATCAGGCCAGATGATTCAAAACAAGCCCTTCAGGAAATGGCTTCGGCAGGAGCAATTCGAGCAACAGCGTTAGACATCGGAATGCAACTCACTCCTCAATAGTTCCCAGTTTTTAATCTTCCCATACACTGTTCCTTCCATAGTATTTCCACATTGAACAACATCTGAAACTTCTCATATTTCAGCATCTGTAGAAACTGATATTCTCGTGTTTGTTATAGCTCAATGAGCACAACGTTACATGGATGTAACATGACTGTCCTATCAATGTAATCCTTTCCCTTTATCCTTAATGATGAAGGAGGACTTGAGTATGCTCGGAAAATTTCAACAGACGCATCGATATATTCAATGGGTTTTTGTACTTATTCTGTTGGTAAGTCACGTTGGTTGTTCAGGGTTGAGGGCAAACAATGAAATGCCTGCCGTAGCCAATGGTGTGCTCGCTCAAGGCAAACAATTATTTCACGCCGGAAAGCTGAGTGACGCAGAACACATCTTTTCAGAAGCCATTCAAAAAACCCCAGGGCAGCACTCACTGCTCAATGCTCGCGGTTTTGTCTATGCCAAACAAAAAAATTGGGGTGATGCGATGAAAGACTTTACACTCGCGATCAAACTGGCACCTCAACATCTCCAATACAGAGAAAATCTCGGAATCGTGTATTTAGAAGCCGGTTATCCAGGGAAGGCGATCCGTCAGTTTTCACTCATTCTGGAACACACGAAAAATTCTCCAAAAATCTTGAATTACCGCGGATTGGCCTTTAATCGATTAGCAAAATATCAGAACGCCATTCATGATTTTTCTCGTGCATTGTCTTACGAACATCCTCAAGCGGAAATGTATTTGAACCGCGCCGTGGCCTATTTACATATTGGGAAGACAGGAGAAGCAAGAAAAGACCTGGATCAAGCCATTACCCAAAACCAGACGCTCCACCAGGCCTATGAAAGCCGGGGACTCCTAGCACTGCTGAACGGTGATACAGCTTTAGCCATCAACGATTTGACGGCAGCCATTCGTCTTGGGTCCGATGGAGGATTAGTCCATTACCATCGAGGCATGGCACTCTCGATGGCCGGCCACAACACGAAAGCCCAACGAGACTATGATGTGGCATGCCAACAGCAGGTTATTCACGCTTGCCGTCACATTTCCAAATCCATTCATGCCCACCACCAACTGTAACGACGTTAAAGGGACCTCCCTCATAATAAAAAGTCCCTGCCAGGCCTGAAAGAATTGGCCTCGGCAGGGACTCATAGCGTACGTTAAAAACCCCTTGGACTCAGATATCGGAGCAATAGGTCTGTTCAACAGGATAGGCATACTCAGTAGCCGATTCAGTTTCAATTTCACTATCCCCTGTTTTCCAGACGTGAAGGCAACGAGCCGCAATATAGGGGATCGTATCAGATTTCCCATTGATAGTTGAGATTGATTCAGACTTTCCCTTTTTTCCGATTACAAGAAATTTATTCCCGTATAATTTCCCTTCGGCATCGAGCTGGCCTGGATAGAACAGAACAAACCGTTCAGAGGACTTTGCTTCAGCGCTACGGGGCCCCATATATTCAACATTCGGATAAGGCAACCATTCCGCTGTCACCATGGTCCCTTCAGCCATCGTCTCAACGCCAACAATTCGTCCGGCCAATTTAATAGCTTGACCTTGAAAGGCATCAGGTTGCGTCGTTAAGACCCCAAAGTCTGACTCGGACTTCAGAGTCTGACTCCCATTTATGGGAAAAGGCGATGACGAGATACACCCCGCAACAAACATCAACAACGCAGTCATAGCTAAAACCGCTATATTTCTCATGACCCACCTCCTGAGTTTGCTGTCAGTCTGTTCTAGTATGATCATACTTAACTTACATGTAACCTTCAATTAACATTGGCGTAACATTGAAAAATTTCACACTTTCCCGTCACGCCAGTAAAGTAGTGTCAGGCTCTATTAAAGCCATGCGTTTCACCCCGAACTCACAGTGGAAGACCTAGACATGAAATATTCAGAATGATTGGACGCCATGAATTTGATGCCTCCCCGGCTATCTTAGGCGCCCACGGATTTGTAGACGACAATGTGACCCAGCCAGCAGCATTGCTGGCCCACTCTTTGATGACCAAAACGAGTACAGTTTCTCGCTAGCAATCCAAGAATGCGCATAAGCACGGCGAGTGACCTATTGCGGCCCATGTCCCTTCTTTTTCCGCGTGCGGCTCCTGGCCCTGCGGACTTCAGGTCTTACTTTCGGGTCTATTGAAAATCATCACAGACATGCCGGTCTTTGCCCATCTCTTGAAGAGTTTCATAGGGCATTTTCGGCATCATCCCGGCTGCAAGCTTACCGCATTCCTGCATCTTCTTCATTTCAGGCCTGTTCATCATTTCCTTGGCAAAGGCCATGGCCCGATCCTGAGCTTCATCACGCTTTCCCGATTTGCAGAGCGAACCAATTTCAGCTTTTATTTTTTGACCGATCTGATCTAACTCCTCAAATGCAGAGCGGTCGAGACCTTCCATACAGGCTACAGCCTTCTGCATCTGCTCCATATTCATTTGCCTATGCGGCGGCATACCTGGGTCACTCTGGGCGTACACAACAACAGGAAACAAGAGAAGAAGGTAAATCAATTTGTTCATAGAGACATCTCCATTCTGACTCATCGCATTGTCAATAAATCGTCCACGATAAAGAATTGTGTTTGACGCGTTCCTTAAAATCTATCAGATAATGAACGACAATTTCGCGGCTCAGCGATTCTACATAACGACTCATTTCCAAAACAACAGAACTATAGTCCCCGGGAACACCGGAACGATTAAACGCTGAAGCTTTGTGGAGCCGCAACCGATGAACATCGTCAATTCAACCAAAAGCGACCATCATACGGATACAACGGTAGGACGCAGCGGGACTCATCGGCCACCTTTCCCGCCTTCCAGGACCACCATGACCTCCTTTCCCACACGAGTCAGTCAGAACTCTCGAGTAACGGCTCGCCTTGCATCCTGTCGCTCAGGAATAGATATCGCAAGTGTAAGAAGCAGGGCATCCGAGGTCGGAAAACTAAAATGAATTTGGCTCTGCATAGAATCGGACATTCGGAACGAGGCTTTTGTGATGTTATAGCCGTTTCAGTTATACCGAAACGATAAAGCGCGATCTTGTACAATGGTGATATCGAATACGTGAGAGAAAACGTCATTCATTGTCAGGTCATTCAAGCGGGTATCACCTTCCGATGTTTGAAGTGAGTCATCGCGCTGAGTTAGTTGATATGCCTCAGCTGGAACGTATTGGAATTCGCTCCAATCACCTAATTCACTTGCAGACTCATGAGTACATGAGGTGATTCACCTCATGAAATTTCAAGGCCCCACTTGCAAATCTACAATTCGTGGATATCTTAAACGATCAAGGAAACCATGAGCCAGTTAAATGACGTTCGACCATCGATTGAGTTGTAACACTTTGACAGATTGTCAGACTATTCTCGGCAACCCCAATGAGGATTGATGCTGAACTTGAAGAAATCAGCGCCAAGGTGTATACCAACTCGACTCTATGATTTCTGATAAATTCAACATATCTAACGGAAATTCCGATTAGTCTTCTTGACAAAAGAAGACAAAAAATTACCTGGATTATAAGAACAAGGATGACAGCAACGTGTGATGAGATTTCAACATTCAACATTCAACTCAAACAAATGTTCTATGTATAATTGTCAGCCGCTTCCCTATGGATACGCCCTAAGGATGCCGACTCAACTGAGAGTCCTTCTCATCACTTTTTTTGTAACCTATACCTTAACGAGTATCTCAGGGTTCGTTTGGGCTCAAAACATTGACACTATGGGTATTGGCATTCGTGGTGGCATGAATTTTCAGGACGCTGGCTTACCGCCCGGTGAAAAGGAAGATTTTGAACAATTCGACGTGTTTGGATTTATCGGCTTGCCGGTAGGCTGGGAAAGTCCGTCAGGCTGGGACACACATTGGCGGCTCAACGGCTCAGCCGGTGCATTGCGTGGGGCAGGTGATTTAGGCTTTATCTTTGAGATCACTCCCGGACTCGCGTTCACAAAGAAAACATGGAATATGACATTTGATATTGGAGCCGGCGGAGCCCTGATCAGTGATTGGGAGTTTGGCCGTCAAGATATTGGAGGACCGTTCCAATTCATTGCACATGGAGGCGTCAGTTATCACCTTCCTGGAAATCTGGCAATCGGATACCGGTTTCACCACATGTCTGATGCCACGATCTACGGCCCAAGCCGGGGGGTAGATTTTCACATGATTGAATTCAGCTACCACTTCGGAAAGAGTTAAGTCACGAATCACGTGTTCCAATAAAAAAGGAACACCCATGAAGATGTTGCTCTCTCCAACCATTCACTCTTCTCTCCATCGCTGGAACTGTGTTAGCTTGGCTGCTTCTGCTAAGATTCTCCGGTCAGTCATCTAAAAAATTCGGCTGTACAAACCTCAGCGTTCTCCTCAATTAGATATTCTCAAGCGATCCGTCTAAAGACAGGGGTCCGGAAACCTTTAATCCGATGCTTAGGAAGGCGACCAAGACAACGTTCCTGAACAATTAAGTCAAGTACCATCGACAAAGAGGCAAAGTTCTCCCCCATCAGAATTCTCAAGATAAACATGCATGGCTACCGATAAAATCGGCATCTTATCTACACGAGACAAGCAGGAGCCTCCTTGATCCTATCCCGATTCATTGGCAACACGGTTCTCATTTTTTTTCAGATAGCGATGCTATCTGGTTGTGCTGTCGGACCAGCTCCCTATCTGCCTCACGACTGGATTTCGCAATCGCATGAACTGATTGCCGGACACAATCAGACCATTCGTGCTCGCCTACAAGTATTCATCACCTATAGCGGATTGGAAACGAGTCATTCTGCCTTACGATTAGTGACTACGAATGGTCCCGTCATTTTCTGGGACCCTGGCGGTGATTATGGGCGGTTTGATGACGACTGGAATGCTGAACATGGCCTTTTTCCGGAAGGCACGCATCGGGACAATGACCTTGTTCTCTCTAACCCTCCGACGATCGAGACATTTGCCCAGTGGCGGTGGACGCTGCATGATACTAGCCTAGAAGTCTTTGAGTGGGATTTAGCTGACATTCAGGCCCAGCGATTACGTCAAGTCCTCCTGTATGGTACCGATGACTCTCATCCAGCAGGAAGGTTTTCTACCTGGACCTACCCCATGTTCTGCACGATGGCCACCAGCGACTTCTTAAAACGCTTTGCTTCTCCCATAATTCAATTATCACAACAGTATTTCTTTCCTGATACACTCGCCCAAGCACTTTACACACAATCACCCTCACGCGTTCATGTATACATACGAGATGGAAGAAAGACCGTCTATTCTTCTCCAAAACCGACAGCGGCACGTCAATAATTCTGACATGTTTTAATGAATCCAAATAAGTTCTAGGGAGGTGCCCGGGGCACGATCGTTCATTGAGCCAATGGCTCCCGTCTAATCACCCTTTCCTTACAATACATGTGCAACATGAAGTGAGATTACAGGTGCCCAGGTGGATGCATTTCTACTCGAAAGTGTAGTAGGCTATTGCTGACATAGGCACAACGTCCATCGGAGCATGAAACGACTCACAGGAATGAAGATGACCGGTTCAGAAGGCGAATGCAAGTTACAGCAAGAATACCAAAGCCAAGAACGGGCGGCTCGATTTTATCATCGGCAAATGCACGATCATTTGACGGAAGACATGCAAGCGTTCATTCAAAGGCAGGAAATGGTGTTCATCGCCACAGCCGATGCAAAAGGGCACTGCGATTGCTCTCCGCGCTTCGGCCAACCCGGATTAGTTCACATCATCAATAGTCAGGTTGTTGCCTACCCGGAATTTCGAGGAAACGGCGTCTTTGCGAGTTTAGGGAATATCTATGAAAATCCCAATATCGGCCTGGTCTTCGTCGATTTTTTCGATACGACGGTTGGACTGCACGTCAACGGACAGGCCAGTATTTGTCAAATTGATCAAATACCCACCTCGCTCTCATTCCTGGAAGAAACGTATAAGATTGGCGAGACAATCCGCTTAATTGAACGTTGGGTCATGATTGAAATTGAAGAAGCCTATATACATTGCTCAAAACATGTCCCACGCCTTCAAAAACTCGATAAGTCCATCTTTTGGGGAACGGATGACCCCAAAGCCAAAGTTGATGACTTCTTTT
>BQIY01000122.1 GCA_021604265.1 Nitrospirales bacterium | reverse complement strand
TGCTTGCTTCTGCCTTGAAGCGCCTCTTCTCGGCGTTCTGAGAGGCTCTGAGCGCATTGAGGTGCTTTGTGTACTCCTCACAGAAAGCTTCAACCAACTCTTCATCCATCAAATGGGCTTGAAGGGACTCAAGAACAAGTTTTTCCAGGGTTTCGCCTTTAACCGTCTGCTTATTCCTACAAATAGTAGAGCCTTTATTTCGGGCTGAGGAGCATCCATAGCGTTCCTGATTGACCTTTGCGTAACCTCCGCCGCAGCAGGCACATTCCAGGAGCCCGGAAAGCAAATATTGGGGCCTATGCGTATAGCCGCGTTGATTGAATTGTTTTTCTAGCTCTAACTGGCGTGCCTTTACAGCTTGCCACAGCTCTTCAGGTACGATGCGCAGCTCAGGTACATCATGGCGAACCCATTCATTCTCCGGGTTTATGCGGGATACCCGTTTGCCGGTTGACGGGTCCTTTTTGAAGGTCTGGCGGTTCCAAATCATCTCCCCTCGGTAGAGATGGTTATTAAGGATTCCAGTCCCTCGTTTGCGATTTCCATTGATTGTGGATTGGCCCCAGGCTTTTCCGGAAGGGCAAGGTATACCCTCTGCATTGAGCTCTGAAGCGATAACTTTTGGGGATTTATTGCGGTAGGCATAATCTTCAAAAATCCTTCGCACAATAGCAGCCTGTTCTGGGTCGATCTCCCGGCCTCCGCGCTCATGCTCGGCTTGATCACCGCCTCCCAGTTTCACTTTATAGCCATATGGCAGCCCACCTCCTGATTTTCCAAGCTCAACACGCCCCCTAAGGCCGCGCCGGGTCTTATCTCTCAAATCGTTGATGTACATGGCATTCATCGTGCCTTTCAGGCCGATATGGAGGGAGTTGATGTCTCCTTCCGATAACGTGAAGATCTTGATGCCGGAAAACTGCATACGCTTGTATAGACCTGCAATATCTTCCTGATCACGCGATAGGCGGTCCAATGCTTCGCAAAGGACGATATCAAATTCGCTGTTCTGTGCAGATTGGATAAGGGACTGGATTCCAGGCCGTATGAGGGACGAGCCGGACAGACCAGCATCGGAAAAGATATTCACAATGTCCCATCCTTCAGCCTTTGCCCGCTCGGTGCATAATCGCACCTGATCCTCGATACTTTCAGCGCTTTGAAGGTCGCTGGAGTACCGGGCATATATACATGCTCGTATTGTCATTTTTTAGCTACCACCGCTTTTCGGGAAGACGGGCCGGAATTCGCGTGTCGATAATCATCCTCAGCGCATTTTCGGGCCAGTGAACGGACAAAGGCCAATAGCCTATCCCGTGACTGATCCTGATTATGACCCTCTTGCTTATGTGGGTTCAAATCAGAGGGGAAGGTCTTCCCGTTACCCCTTAGACCCGGTCGAAGTTTCATGGTGTACTTCTCCGGAATGGCGCAAGGATGTGAAAACACCCTTGCGCCGGACATTGCCGCGTGCGGGTCACTATTTTGAGAGCTGATGCGCATCGGGTGCTGCCCTGCGCAATATGTTGTAATCCCCCACAGCAATAAAAAAGAGCACAGAGGGTTTTAGTTCCCTGAAGTGCTCTCTTACTACCTATGGTATAGCTTAAAGGTTTAACAAATCGTAAACGAAACCCACAAATGCAAATGGAGTCAGTCCATTCGCAAGGTTTCTTAGGATTACGATTGAAGCATGTCATTTACTTCACCACGGAACGACACAATCTAAGAGCGAGTGAGATCATAATTGTGATCGCAATAGCGACTTCGAAATAGGGAATGGAATACAAATGAAAAATCGTGGACACAGACAAACAGAATAAAGCCCCGCAGCTATATTCGAGCAGGCCAGCCTTCACAATCTTCGGCGGCATTTGCTGGCTACCGCGCATAGAATGATGCGCGATTGCTTTGAGATTGGAGATGCGCCTCCAAATATAGAGCCGATACCAAGATCGTATCGATAGAACCAATAAGGCCCAGGGCGAGGCGAGGTATAGCCAGTACGATAAATTCTGGTCTGGTATCGATGGGAATTGGCTGTGCAGAAGTGTGATACAAAGATTTGCACTGCCAAGCATGAGTGCTATTGCAATCCACGATTTGATAATAATAGGCATGTGACTATGACCTCATCTGCAGTTCATGGAAAACTGCTTCGATATTCAATCCAGGCTTTGTGAATTCTATTGAGGCAGGCGTTGGTAGATGACTGTAATTCGGATCAATGCTGTAGATGGGATTGTCCTTTTTGTCTCTGTAACGACGGTCCAAGAAATACGCTGTCATATAAGCCCGCGTGGGAGGCTGATTGGCGAAGAAGAGAAGTTGCATACCCGGTGGCAAAGTCATGACTTCTTGAGGCGTTATCAGGTTTCGAGAATTTACGCTGTCCCCTCTTGTGAAAAAGTCAGGAGGGGTGAATATGCCCGCTCTTTTTTCCATGGACTCATAGCTAAGCGTTTCAGATGAGGTGTTGCCGCAATATTTCGAAAAATATTCTGCGGTGAAGGGATCGGTTGTTGCTAAGAGCTGGATTACTCCAGAGTTAGCAATAAAGGACTGCCAGTTGTCTTTGTACAAACTGGCAAGCTGGCTCAAATCCTGAAATATCAGATGAAGTTGAATACCGAAACCGGCTAATAGTGAAAAAGCCTGCTGTAAGATTTCAAGTCGTCCCAGCGCAGCGGCTTCCTCCACAAAAAACAAAATAGGATTACGTGGTTTGGATTTAAATTTTGTAACGGCTCGAATGAGCTTCGCCAGTAATAGACGCAGGTACTGACTGTACAGCCAAAGACTTCCTGCAGGCAGCACGATGTAAATATCTATTTCACCATTCTCAAATTCTTCCATGGTGAATGTGGAGCAACTCATTGAGCTTCTAATCTTTTCGCTTTCCAGAAAATGCGTGTTCTGATGCGCTGTAGACATCACGCCGGAAAACTCTCTCTCTGCTTTGTTGAGTATCCTGGCGGCGGCGCCGCGCACTTGCTTGTTTCGGCTTTGGGCCATACCGGGACGGACTAGTGTCTTTTTTCCGTCCTCTGCTTCAGAAAACTCACCAGCCACCATGGCTTTGAACGCTTTAGGAGGCAAATTGAGAAGGTCTCGCAACTGACCTAGGGACCGTGACTTGTCATCCGTGGGAAACAAGAACTCAGGGCAGGTTGTAATGTGTTGCTTGAGTCCTGCGATGAGTGAGCGCCCTTCATCTTCCCAGTGAGGGTCCTTCGTGTTGCGCGGAGTAACCAGGCTATATGCATCAAGCAAGACATCTTCATAGAAGCTGTCACTTTCTGGATCATAGGTATCAAAAATATTAAAACGATCTGCATCTCGACCTAAAAAGCTGGTTGCCTTTTCCCATGAGTCGACAATTACTGCTCTTCTGCCCGTTATCTTTTCCCGGATAGGGGCGATGATCTTTGCTACTTCTCCATTCTTTGAATCAATACAGACAATCTGGCCCTTGTGTTCAAGGCAGCGTGGAATAGATGTCGCTATAAGTTTGTTGCTGCGTGTTGGACCGAACGTAAGGTAATGACGAAGCGTATTTGAATAGAGAGGGTAGGCTCCTTGCCCATCTCGCTCAGGCAGGCCATAGCCCCAAAAATCGCCTCCTGGGGAGGTCTGTCCATATCTTGCGTGATGGGCAAAATCTGCCCACTTTGCGGAGCCATGCAGGTCTTTGTCCCGCACAAAGAGCCGCCGCTGATCCATTGGATGACTCACGGCGCGGAAGCCTCGCAGGATTGGACTGTTAAAACTTTCTGACTGTTATAAGCGGCCGATAATGTGTGAAAGTATTGAGTGATCGAGCGGGAAATGTCTCCTCCCTCCGCAATGAAATGGTCCGTAATACCTTCCAATTCGTCGCGCTTGTTGCCACCTACAAAATAAACCAATGTCAAAACGTCACCGCGTAAGGCCATTAGCTCAGCCTTGCGCTCTTCATCTTCGAGTGTATATCCATCGGTAACGATGATGACGGCTTTCTGATAGCTTGAAAGCTCCGGTTCAGAATAACGCTGATAGGTACTCTTCAATGGCGCATAAATGTCTGTGCCACCGGTTGCAGTGATGCTCTCGAAGCCAAAGTTCCCAGTGTTACAAGAAAGGAAGCCTTCATGGCCGTAGTGCCAGCCTGTATTGAATGAAGCAACCGCGCATTGCGCTGATGAGGGCAGATTTGTAAGGAATTGATGAGCTGCCGATTTAACGAGCCCAATTTCTTGTGCCATTGAACCAGATCGGTCAAGAAGTATTGTGATCGCAATTTCTGGGTCAACGGATTGCACATCTTCATAGGTATGGCAAAGTCTGTCACCTGAGGTGTTGTACAGGGCAATGCGATCTGGTAGAGGAGAAACAAATTGGCCGCCAGCGTTTCTGAAGCTACTAATGACTTGCAGTCCTTGGCCGGTCTGCATTGATTTAATGATTTCTGCTGTTCCGCCCGAGAAGGCAACAACAAGATCATGTTCAGTGTCGATATCAAATCCTGATGTAATCTCAATGCCATTTGCATCAGTCATTTTGTAGTCCGACACGGTCCTAATCAGGACATCAGATGGAATGAAGCGCGGGTCCTTCCTTACTCTCACCGACAATTCGCGCTCAAAGTTATAGATGCTCTGAACGGTTATCTTCGGCGCCTCTTGAGACTGGAAGCGCTCAACCAATGAAATATTTGGTTCTTCTGCTGCCAGCAGAAAGTTTGATTGCGCAGCCATCCAGAAGATGGCTGCTAAAAGTGTGTAGAATCTCATTGCTGTCTCCTCCGCTTAGAGCAGATTGCTCAGGTTGCCCTTGGTTTGTGCTGGGCCTAATAATCTGAAATCCAATTCGCCTGTACTTGCACGGCTCAGCACACCGATATTGCGAAAGTAGTCTTGCAGTTTCTCGTCCTGATCTGGGTGAACTCCGTACACCTTAAGAGCGGTCAATCGATCAGCGAAATTCGGAAGGGCCAACTCAGGAGGAATATCCTGCGGCACTTGAACCTGGATATCTTCCGAGGTTTCCTGAAACGGGACATGCACGGTCGGCCCGAGCCAGATTAACGTAGTCTCATCTGTGGGATTTAGATCGATTGTTGTGCTGATCTGGCTCATGGACATAACCAGGTCGGAGAATGTCGGTTTAAAAGCCGTCAACTGCTGAATAACTTCAACATCTTGGAGTAGGGCCTCGGGTTTGCCGGACCAGGCAATTCGGTTGGGGAGTGTGCTAAGAACAATATGAATATCTGTATCTCTTGTGGCCCTTCTTCGTTCTAACTCACTAAGCTGCTGCATCAAATGGTTGATGGCATCTAGGGCGGCAGGTTGATCCTGTTCATCGACGGTACCGCCATTCTCGATTAGAACATATACAGAGCTTGTTTCTGGTCGAGTGGTAGTATTGGACGAGGGGGGGCTTTTGCTAATCAGGCTAATGGCTAATACAAATACTAGTGCTGGAAAAAATAGCTTTTTCATGGTTATCTCCTATTGTGATTTGTCATCGCGGAACGCGGCGGCTGCGAAAAGCGCAATTACCAAATTCATGATGGTCAATGTGGCTGAGATTCCGATGGCCAAAGAACGGTTCTGGCCGATAAACTCTAAAAATTCAGATTGTTGGGTAGGGGCGAACGCGGATACTGGTGCACCTGCTTTCGCGATCAATGTGAATAGAGACAACCATTCGATGCTGATCGTGAAAGCAAGGACAATACCTGCAAGTGTTGCCAAAATCTGGTTCTGAGGAACAGAAAACCATTCCTGTGCGTTCTGGATAATCTTCTCTTCCAGAATATACGCCCAAATGTAGACAGGGACGGCGATGATAAAGAAGGCTAGTAATCCTGCTACAATATGTGCGGGAGTTGCTTCGGGAGCAATTGAGTCGAATAACGGGCCGACTAGTGGTAGCTCTGAAAGATAGAGTCTGGAAAAGTCAGCTATGTTTTCGGAAAGAATCGCAAATAGAGCTATACCGAATATGAGGTGTAGTAATGGAAACGCTATCCTCTTTATTACTAAGGACCAGTTAGTACCCTGTTCGTGTTCGAAGTTCATTAGAATGCCTCCAAAGTTGTCGATGACTTCTAACGAGGTATTCAATTCCAAATGTACTGGAAAAGATATGAAGCAGGCTTGGTTTTCTGGCAGTGAAATGGAAATTCTGTAGAAAGACTGTAGAAGGACTGTAGAAGAACTGTGGAAGTTGAGGATAAAAAAATACAGCTGCTGAGCCAGGAAAAAGCTAAGTTGCTAATATCTGATTTTGAAAGAATTTTGGGTTATGGCGCGAAATCAGCGTTCTTCCAGGAATTGTCGGATTTCTATGGTAGAGAACCATTCACTTATAAAACGTTCGACAATTGGATAACTGGCAAGACAGATGAAATGCAGGCTCAAAATTTTTTGATAGTTAGCAACTATCTAAAATCTGACAGTTTTAGATCAGTGGTCCCTTGGAGCGCGGGTATTGACGAAGAGTGTGATATTGCCAAAGAGAAATCCAGCCTAGATGAGGATAGAGAGGTAATTCGCAAAAGGTTGAGCATTGCAACGGAAAAAATTCAAGGGAAAGAGAAGTTTGATGCTGATTTATTTGACCTCTTTACTGGGTATTGGACGCATTCAGAGCTATCGTTTCTGGGCAGGAATAAGCGCACCAACAGTTCTTGTTACGCAGCAATTCAAGCTTTCCCAAATGAAGAAATAGCAAAGATAGTTATTGCTATCTTTTAC
>BQIY01000121.1 GCA_021604265.1 Nitrospirales bacterium | reverse complement strand
CCTTTGCGTATTTTTATGACTATAGCTGGGTGGACTGGATGATGTTTGGGGTGATGTATATTGCCAGTGGATTGGGCATTACCGTTGGCTATCATCGCTTAATCACGCATCGGAGTTTTGTTTGCCCCCATTGGGTCAAGGGGGTGTTATTGGTCTGTGGTGGAATCGCCTTACAGAATTCCGCGTTGAAGTGGGCGCGTGATCATATTCGGCACCATGCGTATTGTGATCAAGAGCAAGATCCTTACAATGCGAAGCGAGGATTTTGGTTTAGTCATTGCACATGGTTGTTTTGGAGAGACCCCTATCGTAACTATCCATTTCCTGGACGGTTAGTGAAGGATCCGGTCGTGATGTGGCAACATCGGTACTATGTCCCGATTTTTGTTTCTGGTTTGCTTCTGCCGTTTGTTGTCGGGTTTTTGGCGAATGGATGGGTTGGCGGAGTAGGCTGTTTTCTCTTAGCTGGAGTAGGGCGAGTGTTTTTTGTACTGAACTCGACCTTTTGTATTAATTCCATTTGTCATTTGTGGGGCAATCAACCTCACGGGCATACGGATTCGAGCCGTGATAGTTGGTTGATTTCGCTCGTGACGTTTGGGGAGGGCTATCATAACTATCACCATATGTACCCGAGTGATTATCGTAATGGCCTCCAATGGTATAACTTCGATCCTTCCAAGTGGCTTATCTATGGTTTGTCGATTTTTGGACTCGCTTCATCGTTGTATCGATCTTCCCCGAAAGCTGAATGCCCGTCTTCATGACGTCATGCGCCGAGGTTTTCTCCTTTTCATAGCAATTTGATTCTTGATGAACCGGTAGAACGGTTCATGATGAAAGTACGGAGTGATGGCGGTATGTGCATCCTGAAGCATGGACTTCAAGTGAGCTCCAGGACTTTCATGATCCAACACGCTTGCGATGGAGAGTCCGACGCTGCAAGGACGCCAGTCTTCCGATGCGAGAGGGAGTGGATCGCTGCCAGGAAAGACCCGAATTCCCTGCGTCTTGGCTAAGGTAAAATGACCTGGGTAGGGGAGAAATTGGGGACGACCGCTATTATCTCCGAGAAACACATCATTCATGATTGATGATTTTATCAATTCAGTTAAGTTTTTACCTCTTGCTCCCCACCATTTGCCAAAAGCCCAGGGAATGACGGGTATTCCTCCACTTTTCTTGACTTGCTTGATCGACTCTTGAATCGTCAGGCCATCTTGAAACACCTGACTGGTCATGAGCGCCAAGACCTCAAACTTTTCTTTGGTCACAATTTGACGTCCTGCCACAATTAAAAGCTTTTTGCCTTTTGTTGACTGAGCAAAGAGGGTGAAGTCTTCATTGGTGCGGTGAAAACTCCAGGGATTTGAAGCGTGAGGAGAGACCGTTGTGTGTTGATCCGCATACGTGACGAGTTGTTGGAACCAATGATCCCATGCAGATTCGGTCAGGAGAAGAACACCGAGGATGGAGCCGTGATGTTGCTGGCGCGCAGCGTGAATTTGACAGTTCTTATAGGCAGAGTCAAAGAATGTTGCTAGCTCAAAGCAATCGTACAGATGCACATGCGTATCAACAATAAGCAGAGGAGGGTCCGATATCATAATTGAAAACTCAAGACGCGTTCTCTTTAAGATTTTTCGTGGAGACCAGCATTGTACCGCGGTCGCATTCGATAATCCATGTGGAGAGAATAAGGCGAGAGTGTTGAGACGGAAGCGTATCCGCAGGTTGGCTTTTGAGGACATGATATACGCAAAACATGGTCGACATTGACTGTGGCCTGGAATTATTTCATTGACGTTGTTGTGGAAATGTTCCGTGAGCGTATGGTTGACGGTGTCCTGAAAGTCATGAAACTTACAGGAGTACCTTCGAGCCTACTGGCTATGGGTCGAGACGTTTTTTAAAGAGAGTGCCTTGTAGAGACCACGTAGGGAACGGATGGGTATTATGCCGTCCAGCAATCCCTCGGGAAGATCACAGCTACTCTATCAATTCTTACGGTGTGTTGCAGGGTGATGGGGGCTAGAGTTCATTTATGAACCTTGAGATATCTGGTGAGTGGGGAAGGTATCCTCTAATGCCTCAGCCATGTCTTGAGCTTTTTTCAGGCTCATGATCAAACTTTTTTTCTCTTTCATTGATGCCCGTTTGACATCTTTTAGGAATTCACGGACAGGCTTGGGGGCAAACTGACTCATAGTGCTTGTTACTCCTCAATCATGTTGAAATATGAATGGTTGTATGAGGTTCTTCATGAAGAACCATCTATTCTTGATGAAACGCGGCCATTATTGAATATTCTTATCGGTGGCTGCACTTCAAAGGTTTAATGTGTGTGATTGGTCGTTGTCTGTTCACTCGCACTTCTTTTTTCTCGCATCAAAACTCTGGCCCAGTCTCTAAGTGTTGCCAATCACCGTGGACGCGATAGTTCAGAGATCGGACTTGTCATCTTGCCTCGCAATGAAAGAACGAGAATGAAGTTCCATCTGTTCTCGGCAAGGAGAGAAGTATCGAGACGACAGAGCGTTAGCCGGCTGGGGAATCAGGCAGTTCGTGAATCTATCTGGAGCGATGCTTTGTTGGATTCTTGAA
This sequence comes from Nitrospirales bacterium, assembly GCA_021604265.1. Next base: position 4,149 of record BQIY01000121.1, on the reverse strand, counting down.
TAGGGTTACGTAGTATGACTGAATGGAGACGCATTCAAATTCTGGCTGCGTTGTTGAGTGTGAAGATCTTGAGCCGAGACAATCGGCTCATACTTCCAGCGGGAGATGGTATAGAAATAATGGTCTGTATGTAATCAATAAGTTGTGAAGAAACATCATCATTCAAGTGAGATTTTCTGTAATGCCCCTAATCAATACTAATGACTTGAATCGAGCGGCCTGGAGCAAGGTATAAACATTGCTTGAGAAAATATCTTACATACCTAATGCAACAGATATGTTTTTTGATGGAATCTGAAGGAACCCTGGTTTAGTTGGGAGGAAGATCGTAAGGGAAGAAGGGCATTCGTCTTCTCTTCTGTCAAACGAACAGTTAGGTAATTGCAGGAGAGATACTGATGGAAGCCACATCTTGCGGTTCCCGATAATTCTTCAGCCACTCTAACCAATAGGAGGTTTTTTGATGAAGCGAACATTCCTCACAGTGGTGACACTTATGATGTTTGGCCTATCGGTCAGCCCCCTCATGGCTCATGACAGGGCTATTGTGGTTCAGCTCAAAGGCAAAGCCAATGCCTTTCTTCGTAATGTTCCAGCACCCGATGGAGGTCAAATCAATAATGTCCTATGTTTCAAAGTTCCGATGTTTGATGTATCGACTGGTAAAAAGTTAGGCGTGGCGTTTGACTGCCTGTCCGATGTGGTCATGGATGGTGATGGGGGCGTAACACTGACAGATACGACGATATTCAAATTTAAACGAAAACGAAGAGGAAAGCTTGTGAGTTATGGACGTGTCAGTATTCGACCGCTCCAGGATACCGAGAGTGCTCCTATTTCGACTCATATCACAGGTTCCGTTCCTGCCCCTGGAACTAAGAATATCATTTCTCGATCCGGGACAAAACAGTTTAAGGGACGATCAGGAATCGTGCGCCTATCGGGAGCTGTGAATATGAGTGAATTTAATCTTAACCCTGGTGAACCGATAGATTTTAATTGTCTCTTTGTCATAAAACTCGACGGGAAGCGGCGTCAGTGATGGTTTTGGTCATTGATAGTCCTGGACGATTCCTCTGAGGATGAACCCTTGATTTTGTCTACAGTCTCCCTAGAGAGTTATCCTTGCAGGCGGGGCCTTCCTTAGGGGTAACTAGGTGAACGCCGCTCGCTATCGCTAGGAGTCTACTTGGTGGAAATGACCTTGTATTGTATCGTCGTCACGTATTTGTTGAGGATCGTGTGATCGTTAAATCCTGAGTGGAGCGAATGTCAGTGAGGAGGGGACGTTAGTCAATGATGCTCATCGCATCTTTGGTCAGGACATTCGCATGGTGTTGACGAGCGGCGGCCTTGGATTCTACTTGCGACTGAGGGGTATCAGATGATGAGACATATTGGCTCATGTTACAGAGTTCAAGAATGCTATAGATTTGTTCTCGAGGATTCACTAAGGTTACGTTCACATGTTGCGCGTGAGCTTCAGTAAGGCATTTATGGATGAGGCCAAGTCCCGAACTGTCGATAAACGTCACGGCTGTAAGATCCAGAATCATATTGTGCGTGTTTGAATCACAGCTATCTTGAACGGTGGATGTAAAGATGTGGCGGGCACTATAGTCGAGCCGTCCAAACAGAGTCAGTAAGAGAGTGTTGTGTGTGATCGAAGTCGTAATATCCATAGGTGTTGCTCTCCTGTGTGAGTGAAGAACTGCCTTTTATTTCGGAGTGTTCGTGATGATTCTTAAGAAGAAAATGGAATCATTTTCTATGTAGAGACAGCAGCCGTTCCTCTTCTCTTCCCTGTGACGAGTGATCCCTGGTCTTTGATTTGACGAAATGTCCTCATTCTCGGCACAATTCGGCCTGTTGTTCAAGAAGCAAGGCTCCCTGATATTGTTTCCTCCCTATACTGTAGGAGGCCCCCTATTCTCTGGAATGTTCAGACCTTTGCTGAATTCAAGGCTGCCCAACTCTTTGATGTTCTGCGATTACGAGTGGATGTGTTTGTCGTGGAGCAGCAATGTGCCTATCCTGAGTTAGATGACTATGATCGCCATGCAGGCACAAAGCATTTGCAAGGACGTGATGAGTCTGGAGCCTTGGTGGCGTATGCGCGGCTATTTCCAGCAGCGTTGAGTATTTCTGAAGTCAGTATTGGGAGGTTTGTGGTACGAAAAGATATGCGAGGGCAAGGAATTGGCCATCTATTGTTGCGTACATCGTTAGAAATGACAGCGCAATATTGGTCTGGCTGTTCGATTAAAATATCTGCTCAAGAATATCTCAAGAATTTCTATGCGCAGTATGGATTTCATCAAGTCTCGACTAGGTATCTTGACGCGGGTGTGCCTCATGTCGATATGTTAAAAAAAGCGTAAAGCGTGTATTGCACCTCTATCTTCTTGCACTTTTCTTGAAAATGTCCCCTGGCTTTTCATCCTCTTACTTCAATAGCTGGTGTTTCCTATGAAGCCTGTCCCCTTAGGTGACATGTCGCTCGATAAATTCCTTGCGGAATATTGGCAAAAGAAACCGCTTCTGGTGCGCAAGGCCTTGCCGGACATAGAGCCGCCTATTGCGGCAGATGAATTAGCCGGGCTGGCCTGTGAAGAAGCGGTAGAGTCCCGTCTGGTAATTCAAGATGGTGCAAGCGAGCGATGGGATCTGACACATGGACCATTTACGGATGAGACGTTCCGGACGTTACCCGACAAGTATTGGACATTGCTGGTTCAGGCGGTGGATCATTGGGTGCCTGCCGCGGCTGAATTCCTCGTGCAATTTCATTTTCTTCCTAGCTGGCGTATTGATGATCTGATGATCAGTTATTCCGTTGATGGCGGCGGCGTCGGGCCGCATTATGACAACTACGATGTGTTCCTGGTGCAAGCGAGCGGAAAGCGGCAATGGGAAGTGGGCGGACTCTGTGATTCAAATTCTCCGCGTCGTTCGGATACGCCTGTGATGATTTTATCCGATTGGAAGCCGGAACAGCAGTGGATTCTTGAGCCTGGTGATTTACTTTATATCCCCCCTCGCTTTGGTCACAGTGGAATCGCCGAAGGTGATGATTGCATGACGTGCTCCGTGGGATTTCGCGCACCGTCTCACAGTGAAATCCTCCGAGGGTTTGCGGATTATGTTGGCGATATGCTCAGAGAAGAAGTCCGGTACGAGGATTCCGATCTCGTGCCCCTGAAAACACCAGGGAGTCTGCCCCCCGAGTCTGTAGAGAAAGTCCACCATATATTGAAGCAGTATCTTGAAGACAAAGATTTGTTGGCCGAATGGTTTGGACGGTTTATCACTGCGCCGAAATACCCCGAAGAAGAGAGCGAGCCAGAGGCCTATCGACTTGATGATTTGCGTGCCCATATGGCCAATGGCGGACTGCTGAAACGGAATGAAGGGTCGCGTATGGTGTTTCAAGAACGGGAGTGTGAGGTCGCACTCTTCGTGGATGGCCGACATCGTCGGTGCAGCATCGCTCAAGTCGACCTGGTCAAAATATTATGTGCGAAGTTGACGATTGATCCTTGTGAATATGATCAATCAGATGCCGCCCTACAGTTATTGGTGGATCTTCTCAATCAAGGGAGCCTGTATCTCCCCAATTGATCGCGTTCATGTTGTGAGAGAGAGGACAAGTCAAGCTAGATGATCCAGCGTGAGCCGGGGCCTCTGTTTATTGAAGCGAAAGTGGAACAAGACGAATGTCTCGGGGAATGAGGTCTTTCTTGAAATACGCTCAAGAAAGACCTCGATGGCCGTTTAAGAACGGCTGGTAATTTCTAACAGGTGGTACCCGAATTGGGTCTTCACCGGACCATGAACCTTGCCCACTTCTTCATTAAAGACAACCTTATCAAATTCCGGAACCATTTGACCTGGCCCAAACTCTCCGAGATCTCCGCCTTGTTTTCCTGACGGGCAGGACGAATGTTCTTTGGCAAGTTCCGCAAAGTCAGAACCGCCTTCGATTTGCGTTTTCAAGTTTTCACAAGCTTCGTTTGTGGATACTAAAATGTGTCGGGCGCGTGCTTTAGCCATCGATCGATCTCCTTTTGCTGAGAATGGGTTCGTGAAAACGCAGTTATCTCATGATTGGTCAGGGATTGTCCACTGTTAAGGCAAACGCGCAACATG
>BQIY01000120.1 GCA_021604265.1 Nitrospirales bacterium | reverse complement strand
TGTCCATTGGTGTAAGCCGCAATCAAATCTTCCTGATGTACGGCTTGCAAGGTGTTTCGGACATCCACGATTGGGGTAATCAGATAGAGAAAATCCACAGCAACGTCATGGGCAACCGTTTTGATGGCGACTCTTCCACTGAGACTGGTCGCGATAATTCCTTTTGGGCTTGATGGCCATCGATCTTCGATATACCCGACGACAGCACCAAGATCCTCACGCATCGTGGTCAAGGTTGTGTCGAGATGCTCGCCATCGCTAATCCCAACATGATTCGTATGATCATATCGCAGTACATGAAATCCATTTGAGGCAAAATAATAGGCAAGCATAATATATTCACGCTTTGTTTCACCGTACCCTGGTGAGAGAATAACGACAGGACTCCGGGCTGGAAGAGGGGTGTGAGGCGTATCGAGGTGGGCGCGAATCATATTCCCCTTTGTATTCAGAATTTCCACAGGTGTACTGACAATTGGAAAACTCAGTTCTTCGACATTCGTGGGAGAACCCTGGCGGGGAGGAGTTGGGTTGGATCGCATTGTCCATAAGCTGTTACCGGCATCGAGTGGAATCAGGGTTCCACGTAGACGGGTTGTGGCGCTGTGTGAGGACGCATCCCGCAAGATGAGTTTTAATCGCTGCCAGCGCAAGTCATCAAGCGAATCATAAGAGATATCGAGTTGCACTTTTGCCCATTGGTCTTCGACGGTATCACCCTTAGCGGTAATATGTTCAATGACCCCAAGAATTTCTAAGTCAAACTGTTGGGAGTGGAGACGAAGTTGAAGTGATTGTGCGCGGACCACGAGAGGACAGCCCTCGATCATCATTCGCAGGCTCGAGCGAGTCATAGTTTCCATGTTGCCTTCCCAGGAAGCTCCGTTACTCTCAAGTACAACATGGATATGGTGATAAGAATTTGACGATGGACGTGCATGAGTTGTTTCAATGATTGTCGGCAACATGTTTTGACCTTCGCCACTTGAACGTCTTGTTGATATCTGGGAATACATTTCAGCACCTCATTGTGAATGGTTGTTTAATTTTTACCTAAATATTTATACTTGCTTTTCAGGCAAAGACAGTCCACAGGGCAGAGCGATCTGCCAATAAGTTAGAGGAGGTATGAAATATTAAGAGGAGGGGGAAGGAACGTTTATTGTGAACTCGTAACTTGTAACTTGCTCACGGTTTCAACATGTATGAGTCAGTAACGAATGCTAAGAAATTTCGCATCACAACGAGCCTATCCAGCAACCTCTGTGCCAACAGGAAATCTTTGAACATTCGCGTGGAGACTTCTCCAAATACCCTATTATTCCTAGGAATAAATTACCCATCATCATGTTTCTTCCTGGTGTATGTGCTGTGCGGCCCTGATGATCTGTCGAGATCATGACAACGTGAAGTCGGACGCGTGGTGGTATTTGACATCTTTCTCTCCGTCATCCATTGACTCGTTGTCGGCAGATCCCTAGAATTCGAAAAACTTCATCAGGAGGATTCATGATGAACAATGCTCGCCAGCCCATCCGCAATGTTGCCCTCATCTCCGCACCAGGTTCAGGCAAAACGATATTGAGTGAAGCGCTCGCCTATACGGCCAAGGCGATTGATTCAATGGGAACCACAGAGAAGGGGAATACGGTTTCGGATTTTGAACTTGAAGAAGTTCATCGTCATCATTCAGTCAGTTCTTCGCTCCTCCAGTTTGAATGGAAAGGCACACGGATGAATGTGATCGACACACCGGGGTCTCTTGATTTTTTAGGTGACGTACGGTCATGTCTCGGAGCCGTGGATAGTGTCGTGCTGGTGATTGATGCCGAAGATGGCGTCAAAAGTGAATTGGAAAAAATCTGGGATCATGTCCGCGAGAGAGGAGTGCCTTGCCTGCTCTTTATCAATGGCCTGGATAAAGAACGAGCAGACTTCTCTGCTGCCCTTCAAGGCTGCTGCCAAGTCCTCGAAATCAATGGAGTTCCTCTGACGTTACCGTCGGGTGGCGATATAACGCAGTCAGGAGTCATTCATCTGATCGAACGGGTGGCGATTTTGTCAAATCCGGGATCACCCCAAACTCACCATCTAGAAATTTCTGCAAGTGATATCCCTCAAGTCGATGAAGCACGACGGCAATTGATTGAAAAAGTCGCTGAGACCAATGATCAGTTGGTTGAGAAATATTTGGCGGATGGCTGTTTAACAGAAGAAGAAATTGTTGAGGGATTAACGTTGGGTACATTAGAAGGAACCATGATTCCGGTTTTATGTGGTTCTGCCTTTCATAATATCGGAACGTCGTTACTGTTAGATGCGATTCATGCCTATTTACCATCACCAGATGATTGGTCGCACACACACCCAATCAGCGGGAAAGATCCACTGACCGGTGAAATGCTGATTCGCGAGGGGCATGCATCGGAACCATTTTCCGGTATAGCTTTTAAGACCACGATTGATCCGTTTATGGGACGACTCACATATGTCCGAGTTCATTCCGGTGCCTTGCACGCCGACTCTGGATTTTTCAATGCGACGCAAGGCACAAAGGAAAAGGGCGGGCATCTCTTTTTGTCGTTAGGGAAGAAATTTTCCCAGACACAACAGATTGCGGCTGGAGACATTGCGGCTATTGGAAAGCTCAAAGACACCCAGACCGGGGATACCGTATGTGAAGAGAAGCATCAGATTCAGTTTGCATTACTTCAACTGACGCGACCGGTGATGTCATTTGCCCTTGAACCCAAGAGTAAACATGATATTGATAAAGTCAGTGTCGGACTGCACAAACTTGTTGAAGAAGATCCATCATTGGAGTTTCTCCGAAATGAAGAGACCAAAGAAATGTTGATCAGCGGCGTGGGACAGACTCATATCGACGTAACCCTCGAGAAGTTGAAGCGAAAGTATGGCGTTGAGGTGAATCTCCATACACCCAAAATTCCTTATAAGGAAACCATTCAACGAACGGCTCAAGCGCAAGGGAAGTATAAAAAACAAACTGGGGGGCATGGCCAATATGGCGATTGCTGGCTTCAGCTTGACCCACTTCCGCATGGATCAGGATTTGAATTTCACAATAAAATCGTTGGGGGAGCCATCCCGAGGAATTTTATTCCCGCAGTTGAAAAGGGCATTCTTGAGGCGATGAAGCAGGGGACTGTGGCCGAGTTTCCCGTGGTGGATATTCGAGTCACTGTCTATGATGGTTCACACCATCCGGTTGATTCATCAGAAATGGCATTTAAAGTAGCGGCATCTATGGGATTTAAAAAAGCGATGGAATTGGCGCAGCCGATGCTGTTAGAGCCAATCATGAGCATCGAAGTGAACGTTCCAGACGATATGGTGGGTACTATCATCGGAGATTTGAACGGAAGACGGGGGCGGATTCAAGGGATGGCAACGAAAGGACATCATCAAATCGTCAATGCCTTAGTCCCTCTTGCCGAAATTCTCCAGTATGCGTCGGTCTTAACGTCGATGACAGCGGGAAAAGGTAGTTATATTATGGAGTTTTTTGGATATGAGGAAGTGCCGAGAGAGCACACATTGAAGATTGTCGGTGAGCATAAAAAAGAGATGGCAGCTGTTCCGTCCTAGCTAAGATCGTAGGAGGGGATACGGTCTATTATCTTTGAAGCGTTTTTAACACAACAAAAAACGCTCGTTCCTTTCGAAGAACCCGCAATAAAATGGTTTCACCGGGCGTGACGTGTTCAAGAGACTCTGAAAATTGACGAACTGATCGTACAGGTTTTCGGTTTACTTCAGAAATAAGGTCTCCTTCCTGTAAACCTTCGGAGTGAGCTAAGCTTCCTGGTTCGACTCGCGAAACGAGAATCCCAGCCTCTTCCTGTAATTCAAATTTTTCCGCTAGTGCTGCAGTTAACGCTTGGACATCGATGCCAAGGGTCACATCGGTTTTTTGTAGAGGCAATGAGGCCGTCACGGGTTTTTTCTCGCGTTCTCCCATGGCCACGACAAGTGCGGTTGGCTTGCCGTCACGAATGAGGTCCACCGTTGCTGTTTCGCCAGGGCCCACTTGTGCCACTAGGCGGGATAATTGGTTAGGCGTGTTCACAGGAGTCCCGCCAATTTTGGTAATAATATCGCCGGGAAGAATGCCCGCACGATGCGCAGGCTCATCTGTAAACACTTCATTCACGAGCACGCCCTGACCTTTGGTGGCGTGAAACTTTTTAGCCAGTTCGGCGGTCATAGGCTGAATTCCCACACCAAGCCATCCACGGACGACACGCCCATGTGTCTGTAATTGTTTAACGATGCGTGCTACCATATCTGAAGGAATAGAAAATCCAATACCTTGCGCCATGTGAATGATGGCGGTATTAATGCCGATGACTTCCCCTCGTAAGTTAAACAGCGGGCCGCCTGAATTTCCTGGATTAATCGCGGCGTCCGTTTGAAGGAAATTTTCATATTTTGAAAGATTGAGCCGTTCGCGGCCAATGCCGCTAATGACGCCAAGTGTCACGGTCCGGTCTAATCCTAGAGGGTTTCCGACAGCTAAGACCCATTGGCCAACCTTCAATCTTGATGAATTTCCAAATACGGCATTCACCAGTTTTCGTTCAACGTTCACCTTCAGAAGCGCAATGTCGGTATCCTTATCTCGCCCAATTACTTGAGCAAACACTTTAGTTTTATCAGACAATCGGACTTCGGCTTCCGATGAATCGTCTCCAAGTACATGATTGTTGGTGACAATAAATCCATCGTCGCTAATAATGACGCCTGATCCTGTTCCAGACACACGCGGGGTTGAGAGACCGCGTGACATGCCTATCTTGCGCACTGGGGAAATGTTGACGACAGTTGGTGTCACGCGTTCAGCTAGCGCAGCGATCGAATTCTGGATATCTTCCAGAACTTGCAACCCTCGTATTTCGGATTCGCTTGGATGCTCGTTGCCGAATGCGAAGCTTGGGGCCAGTAAGGCGAATAGGCATGAAAAAATCATGAATGTAGGTCTATTTTTCATGAATCTCATAATAATCCTTAAATATTTTCTATTTCCGTAACGTCTGATAAGTAATATTATGTCAACTAGAGTGGGTGCTGAGCTTGCCTTCAGTTCCCGATAGTAACCGGCTGATATTGTCTTTATGTCGAAAGATTACAAGAAAGCTGATTCCAATAGAAAAAGTAACGAATGACAATGATTGAGAGAAGACAAAGTATGTGAAGAGCGGAAGCGTCAGGAATGCCGTAATGGCGCCTCCTGAGGAATACCTGAATCCCCAGACTGCAAGCAGCCAGACTGCGGTCATCGTCAAGCCAAGGGCAAGGTGAAGACCGCCGATTGCCGCCAAGGCTGTGGCTACGCCTTTCCCTCCTTGAAATTTAAGGAAAACAGAAAAAATATGACCAAGAACGACGCTAGCGGCAATAAGTAAAATTGCAAGCTCTGCTTGAAGATATCGCTGGGCAAGCCAGGCAACAAGAAACCCCTTTCCGGCGTCACCGATCAGAGTGATCATTCCAGCTTTTTTACCTGATACTCGTAAGACATTTGTGGATCCAATATTGCCGCTTCCAGTAGTACGCGGATCTGGTGTCCGGCATAGCTTCGAGGCCACAAGACCGAACGGTATTGAGCCAATAACGTAGGCGCCAGTCAGACTTACGGCAAGCTGTAACCAATCTAAGTCCATCAATTGCAACTCATATATTTAGGCGCTGCCTTATTATATTTTACTCTTCACAGATATTGCGGTCCGACCTTTCGTAGGACTTCGACAATATATTTTGCGCCAGATACGACAGCAAAAAATAAGGCAGCCCAGAGCAACCAGGTTCCCAATTCGTGCAGGGATACAAGCGGAAGCGCAATAACATCTTGAAGAATTAAAGCGATGATGCCAGAAATCTGAGAGACAACTTTAACTTTTCCGAGTGAATCGGCTGCGACAATAAATCCTTCACGTGCTGCCACAGCCCGTGCGCCTGTCACAATAATTTCTCGGGCAATGATAGCAATGACTAGCCATACTCCGACTCGTTGAAATTGAACCAGCAGGACTAAGCCGGCTGCAACAAGCAGCTTATCGGCAACAGGGTCAAGCAATTTTCCTAAGTTGGTAATCTGTCCGCGACGCCGTGCGACATACCCATCCAAGAGGTCTGTGAGTGCCGCTACGGCAAATACGAAGGCTGCTGCAACAGTCCGTTCCTCTGTTGGATCTGAAAATAAATAGACAAAAACAGGAATGAGCAGTATGCGGGAAAGCGTCAGAGAGTTGGGTAAGTTGAAATAGGCTTCTTTGGGTTGAGAATGACCAGCGGAGTGTTTAATCTTCACGGCCTCTGAGGATGACATCAATCCACCACATCTCCCTAAGGGCAAGCGATGATCAACTTGGGGGAGCCAAGGGATAGCGGTGAGATCGCGCAAGCCTCAGACGTTATGATGATGCGGCTCCCTTTCTTGCAGCATGACAGATAAAGAGTAATTCTACCAGTAATGCTCGCAAGTCCGATAGGCGCACCATGTTGGGGCCATCTGAGGGGGCAGAGTCTGGGTCAGGGTGGACTTCCATGAAAAACCCATGGCACCCGACGGCCGCGGCTGCTCGCGCGAGAGGTGCAACAAATTCTCGCTGCCCCGAAGAATGTGTCCCGCCGCCTCCTGGTAATTGCACGCTATGGGTGGCATCAAAGACTATGGGATAACCAAATTGCTGCATGATGGGAAGGGCTCGCATATCCACAACCAGGTTGTTGTATCCGAAGGATGTCCCCC
>BQIY01000119.1 GCA_021604265.1 Nitrospirales bacterium | reverse complement strand
CCGGATTTGAATTCTTTGTAGATGACCAGTAATTCACCATTTTCAATTTTTGATGGCAAGACATCTAACGGTCGAGGTGCGGGCCCACCTAAAACCTTTCCATGTATGTCATACACGCTTCCATGACAGGGACATTTAAATTTTCGTTCTTGAGAAATCCAACGATACCCGCATCCCAAATGTGGACAGATCGGAGAATACACCGTCACGGTCCCATCCTGATGCTTAAGCGTCCAGACCGCTTTGGTTTGTCGGGTTTCAAGATAGCCATCCTTTACAGTAACGGCATAATCAAGATCTTTTGGTTCGTCCACAGGAAGATCTTCGACTTTTCCGATCCGCATCCAAGATGCTTGCCGTCGTTTGAGCGCAGGAGAAATGACATAGCCGATTAGGGGGATGGCCAGGGACATTCCAATGAAAGCGGAGGAGAGACTGGTCACCCATATAAAGAAACTCCGCCGTGTTCCCTTCGGTGTCGAAATCATATGCGGTTGATGCTTGGAGCTGTTATTTGACTCTTGGGAAAGGTTCATGCCCAAATGTTCCAATGTGCATAAAATGTGATCAATTAAAATTTTCGATTAAATATTTTCCATCGACAAACGGTGTTCCTCGAAATTTCTGGTAATGAAAATATGCATTCACTTCGTTACCTGTTCGTTTCTGCGACAATGCTGCTGTTTGAACTTCTTGAGAACATCCATACTCATATCAAGTCTCCATCCTATTGTGAGAGTTTGTTATAGGCATTCAAGGCGGCCACCTTATAACATTCGGCAAGTGTCGGATAATTGAAGACGTGGTTCAGGAAGTAGTCGAGTCCACCTCCTAATTCCAAGACCGCTTGTCCAATATGAATGAGCTCTGTCGCTCCAGTGCCGATCGCATGAACGCCTAACAGTTTTCGAGTCTCTCGGTGAAACAACATTTTCAAAAATCCGCTATCATCCCCGAGAATTTGCCCGCGCGCGATTTCTTTATAACGAGCTACTCCCGTTTCATAAGGAATTTTTTTCTCTGTCAGGTCATGTTCATGCGCACCAATCATGGAAATCTCAGGAATCGCATACACGCCGAATGGAAAGTGTGTATCCATGGGACCGGCATTGATTCCAAACGCATGACACGCCGCTCGTCTTCCTTGCGCAGCAGATGTGGCGGCGAGACTGGGAAATCCAATAATGTCGCCGGCGGCGAAGATATGTGGAACCTTCGTTCGAAACTCTTGATCGACGGTAAGCCGTCCTCGATTATCCGCGGTCAATTCTGCGCCTTCCAGGTTCAATCGATCAGTTGCACCGATTCTCCCTGCCGAATACAGGACCATGTCGGACACGATTCGCTTTCCGGATTCAAGTTGAATCACGGCTTGTTTGGGAGGGCCTTCAGTAATATTCACCTTGTCCACAGCTTCTCCCAACCGGAAAGTCACTTCCCGTTTTCTCATTTGATGAATGAGTTCATCGACAATTTCGCTATCCAAGAAATCCAACACTCGCTCCCGTTTGTCCACAACGGTCACGGCAATTTCCAGTGCGGCAAACATGGAAGCATACTCCATTCCGATCACACCCGCTCCAACGACCACAAGTTTTTCGGGTAAATATGTGATACAGACCATCTCGTCGCTGGTGACAATGTTTTCGCCATTCACGGCAATACCTGGGGGAGGCGCGGCCTTGGTTCCCACAGCAATCAGAATATTCTCGGCCGTGACGAGTCTCGCTTGATTGTCTGACGTGATAACGAGGGTATGGGAATCTTGAAATGAAGCTTCACCGAGTATGAGTTCAATATTATTCCTCCAAAGCTGATCTTCAACCATGTCAACTTCTCGGTTCCTGACGAGCTGCACACGGGAAAACAGTTGGCTAATTGACGGACGGTGGCGACTCCGATTTCCTGTCTGCTGCAGGAAAGGATGATTGGTGGCCATATAGGATAAGACGGCCTCACGAAACGTTTTGCTTGGAATAGTCCCGAGTTCCACGCACACGCCTCCCGGGGATTGCCGCCGCTCAATCACTCCCGCTCGCTTCCCGAGCTTCGCAGCTTGGATGGCTGCTCTGTGACCAGCAGGCCCACTTCCGATGCACAAGAAATCGAAATCAAACATGCCGCTCATAATAAAACCGCACACTTGCATCGCTGATGCTGATTAACATTCCATACTGGTTTCATTTTTTTCATACATGATGAACCAGCATAATTCATGCCCTAGCATTTCTAGGGATATGTGTCAGAATCGTGCTGTGATACACATGGCTCTGTAGAAAAATGTGTGATTATAGCGAATGCAATTAATTGCCAATTGAATTATTGAGACTGAACCCGCGTCATATTACACTTCAGTTATCAGAAGGAATTTGAAACGGCGATAAGAGATGTTGTCGACGTGCCCCATGGTCACGCAATCGTTCTCTCCTATCTCCAAACATAGGAAATCGACACGTAGAGTGATGTCGAACGTAACTCTTGGGTCACTCCAAGTGATTAGGAGAGAATGGGGTACGGGAAAGACTTGGCTCTGATACTTTGGAAGGGAAATGAGCTTGCGTCGAGCTTCTTTTCCTTAAGAGGAGACCTTCAGGAATTTTAAAATAAGAAATAAAATATTTTGAAGATCGTAGGGCTTAGAGAAAACGTACAGCACTCCAGCTTTAAAGGCTTTTTCTTGAATAATGCCCGTAAGATTGCTCGTGATCATGATTGCTGGTGGAGGATGAGGCGTTTCCAATGCAAGCTGTTCAAGAAATTCGCAACCATTCATCACTGGCATATGAAAGTCCGTAATAATAAAACTGATCGAATGTTTCCGAACAATCTCAAGGGCAGATTTCCCATTTTCTGCTTCTAGACATCTTACCCCTTTCTGTTCAAGGGGCAAACGAAGAACTTCACAACTATCAGGATCATCGTCGATTATCAAAACTACAGGGGAATGTCCACGCTCAACGTTATCATCAGAATACCCACGAGAGGGATAAGACGCCAGACACTCATGAGAAAAATGACCTCCGACGAAAACCAATCGATGCTTTTTCATTAATACCCCCTCCAAAAATGTCCTGCATACGTAGTAAAGTTATTCTAAAAATAATTCCAGGCTTTGAATCTTGACATAATCTCCAATGCAACTGGAGTGCCAACCATACTTCATGACAGGTCAACTTTTTTGTTCATAAAATAAGAGCTCAGCACCACAAACGTAATGGCTATAATTATCACCCTACAATATGAGCGGGAATGCACGAACACAGGTGAGCGAAAAATCACATGTCCTTCTATCGCACCTCTCTCTCCAGAATGCTGGTGGCATGGAAACAGAAGAAAGGGAGCATTCGTCCAACATGCCACCGTAGACGGCATATTGAGCCGAGAACAGAATGCGGCGTGGTGCTACAGATCGGAAGGCTGGAGACAGCGCATCCCATTGAAAGATGCAGCGCGAATATCCTGGCAAGAGTCAGCAGAAGTATAGAAATTATCCGTACGGTTCATGCGCTTCCCGCGAACAACATTACGTCAATTCGACAATGGGGTTTACGGCAGTGTCCTGTTATAAATGAGGCAGTATTTTCATTGAGAACGTAGAGAAATACACTTCACATTCACTTCGTTTTCTGAAAACTTGTTTATTTTCAAGAAGGAGAAGGAATTCACATAATTTTTTCGTCTGAGTAAAAATCCAAAGAAGTGAGCGCCGGCCCTTGAGAGCTCAACAATGCTCTTCGAATCATGGCCTCTAATTCTCGTATATTCCCTGGAAATTTATAACTTCCCAACACGGCGGTTACTGAATAATCAATGTCGAGTTTTGGACGACCGATTTCTTCACCATAGGCTTGAATCATTTTCATGGCCAAAGGAATAATGTCTTGTCTACGCTCCCGGAGAGGTGGAATGGAAATTTGATTGCCCAGAAGTAACGTCAGCAATTCAGGATGAAAGTTTTTTTCTTGGCCCGGTTGATTCGGTGAAATCGTGCTGGCCAAAATAAACCGATTATTAATTGGGAGATGTTCCACTCCCCCCATTCGGCAGAAGGAACGGGTACGAATCGCCTCAGCTAAGGTCCCTTGAACCGGAAGAGGAAGATGTTCAAGACCATCAATCAAAAGAGTGCCTTTATCGGAATGTTCAAAGCTTCCCGGCTTCGCTTGACTGGCTCCGCTAAAAGCTCCTCGTTCATAGCCAAATAGATGGGACTCCAATAAGGGTCCTCTTTCCTCGTTACAACTCACGGCAATAAATGGAGCCAAGTGCCTGGGGCTATTGTAATGAAGAACGCGTGACAAAAATTCCTTACCTGTCCCGACCTCCCCTTGGAGAAAAATGACGGATGTCTCCTGAACGGCAAGAGATTTCAGTTGCTCAACAACCTTAACCATGGAGGGACTCTTGGCAATCACGTGCTCCCAAGAATATTGGCGTTGCTTCTCCAAAGCAGTGTACTCAACCTGGCTTCGCAGCTCGAGGAAGTTGAGCGCTCGAGCCAGAGCTGGTTCAACTGTTGAAAAATCAACCGACTTAATCAAAAAATCATAGGCTCCAAGACGCATCGCTTCTACGGCATCTTCAATAGTCCCATAAGCGGTTAACATGAAGACTAGGGTTTTGGGAGCGAGCTGTCGTACCTGTTTTAATGTTGCTAATCCATCCATTTCTGGCATTTTCAAATCCAGGAACAGCAAATCAGGAATTTCATAATCTAAGGCATCAAGCAGTGCTTTACCAGAATTAAAACTTCTCACCAAGTGTCCATATTTGGTCAAGCGTCGACTTAATGCGGAACACACACTTTGTTCATCATCAGTGACATAAATCGTTGCACGCATAACAATCCTTCTTTTCAGAATGAATAAAGAAGTCTGAACTCCTCGTCTCTATAGTATACAAATACTGTTTTCATGTCGACGTTCGGAAAGAGTTGAACATTTTTTGATGCTATAGCGAATTCAACTAAGTTCCAATCGAACCAGCCTGACAAACACAGCCTCAATACTCACATCAAACATTGGAAGTTATTTGAAACGGCTCTATGCAGTTACAGAACCTTTCCATCCAGATGCCTGCCGAGAAGAAACCTCCAGTCAAGGAAAAAAGAAAGAGCTGGAAGCAATGAGCTTCTCTAAACTATTGCAAAGTCTATACTCATAAAACCATATTCAGATAATAGGCATTCTACAGGCGACAATTATGCATATCTGTAACACTTTTCGATTTTTTCTTTCCATGGAACTGGTGGAGTATTCATACTCAACAATAGGGCAGCGTGCGATGATGCACAGGAAGTAGGTGTGAATTGGCACGCTTTTCTAAAATGATGGCGGTTGGAGAATTTAAGGAGATTAGGAAGGAACCCTTCATGAAGAAACAGCGAAATTCTGAGGAGAGGATCCCTCATCCTCTCTAGCCCCTTATGACAAGGGCCATTCCTCATGAATGAGAAAGTCCGTCATTAGTCCTCCCATTCCAAACTTTTCAGCGAATGTGCCAGTCACTTACCTAATGGCATTAGTTTTGCTGTCCCTGCGTAAGGCAAGTCTATAGCGAATCCAAATAAGTTTAAGGTGTGACCTTGGCGACGATTATTGAGTTATCCTGCGTAACCTCAATAGATAATTGACGTTCAACGCGGGTCTGCTCCTGAGGTGTCGGCTTGAGATCGCCAAGCCCGCGCGATTACTCGATTCAAACATGCGGAAGTTATTTGAAACGGCTATAGGTAACTTTGGACAGACGACTATAGTCATTAAACCAAATTTTCAGGAGAAAGAGAACTGATGAGAGAATTTCAACGAGGATTTTTAACGTTTCTTTTTGTCGTCATTGGCTTGTCATGGACGGAGGTCGTACTCGGAGCTGGAGATCATACTAAAGAATTTCCGAGTGATTTTGATCGATTGAGTGCCATATTACAACAGCCAAATTCTCTTTCTGCAACGACTCCCGAATGGTTAGACTTGGGTGTTGAACATCGTACCCGTTATGAAACTTTTGACCATAGCTTTACTCGAGGCACCGCAGGCAGCAACCAACAGATTCATCAGCGGACAAGAATCTTACTGGGAATCAAGGACATTTGGGACCCTATCCGATTCACACTTGAACTAGCGGATTTTCGTGCCCCTCTGGCAGATCGAGGGCAAGACCGGTCCCCAATTTTTGTCAATCACTTGGATATTTTTCAGCTGCATCTTGACGTGGTGACGGACAATTTTTTAGGAACGGGGATTTCGGGGAAACTTGAAGTCGGACGATTGATCATGGATTTTGGGCAAGGACGCTTAGTCGCCGGACATCGGTTCGGAAGCTTTACTCCAACTTTTGATGGCGTGCAATTGACCTTTGGAGGAGATACAACCTCCAAGTGGGGGCTTCGCGCGTTTGCCACACGGCCCGTTCAGCGACATTCTGTCAGCCCGGATTGGAATACCCCCAGTTCCTATTTTTCGGGAGCAGTGGCTTCCAGCCGCCATGTTCCATGGGCCAATGCGGAATTGTATGTCTTTCAACTTAATGAAGGCAATCATCTTCAACAACGTGATCTATTTACTGTCGGGGGTCGGCTTTTTGCGCTTCCAGCAATAGGTCAACTGGATTATGAGATCGAATCGATCTATCAAGTTGGAGAGGTCGGCCGCACTCATCACTTCGCCCATCGTCATCACGGGGAGGTGGGGTACAGTTTAGGAACAGAGTGGCCTCTTCGGTTTGTCTACCTGTTTGACTATTCCTCAGGAGACCCAAATCCAAGAAAGAACTTTGACTTCTTA
>BQIY01000118.1 GCA_021604265.1 Nitrospirales bacterium | reverse complement strand
TTCGCCCGAACTGCGCACCGTGTCGGCATACTGCTGCTGTTCCGGCGTGAGCGTCGTCTCTAACAGTAACCCGGTCATCCCGATCACGCCATTCATCGGCGTCCGGATTTCGTGACTCATCGTCGCCAAAAATTCGGATTTAGATCGACTGCCATCTTCCGCCATGACTTTGGCCAGTTTTAGTTGATCTTCAGCCTGAGTACGTTCGATCACCCGTCCAAGCTGTGTGCCAATAATCGTCATCACCTCTAATAACCGCGGATTCGATTCTTCCACATGTTGTGAAAAGAAGGCTAAGGCAGCAAACAGTTGATTTCCGATTGAAACAGGAAAGGCAAATCCCCCCTTCACGCCTATCGTCTCTGAGATCTCTTCTCTCAAGAAGTTTGACTCTTGAGTCAGATCGGCAATCCATACCGCACGACGTGAGGCCAAAACCTGCCCTGGCAGTCCGACACCTGAAGTGAAGTGAGTACATTCTGAAATTTCTCGAAACTCGTCGAACTCTGGAGAGTCGAGATGCCAGATCGTTGTTGGAACAAGCATTTCTTCAGATTCATTTTTATACAGATAGACATGTCCAACTGGCCATTTCGTATGCGTACAAACAAGGTCGAGAATTGCCTGAAAGGCTTCGTCGACAGAGTGAGCTTCGTTGGCAGAAATCGCCGCCCGCTGGAGCAATTGAACCATCGCGGTTTCATGTCGTAAGGCTTCCTCTGCCTGTTTACGCTCTGTAATATCTCGGATGAAGGCATGAAACGTCCATGTTCGATCTGCAGCGTGCAAAGGAGAAATAGTCAGTTCAAGAGGAAAAACACGTCCCTGTTTATCACAGCCCGTAATTTCAACCCGTTTGCCTAAAATAGCTCCTTGCTGAGTTTCAAGAAACCGTGCGAGTCCTAAGTCATGGGCTTGACGATGTTGCAACGGAATAATCGTCTCGGAAAGCCGTCTTCCCAATATCTCCTCCCGAGACCATCCAAAAATTATTTCGGCCTGAGCATTCCAGTCGGTGACGAGACCCTGGCTATCCATTCCGACGACCGCATCCAATGCGGTATCAATAACTTGACGATTTCTTGCCTCACTAAATTTTAGAGCATGAGATAACCCTTCAACGGCTTTTCGCACGACATAAATAGCCAGGAGAAGCACCAAGAGACTAATCATGATCTGCTTGACGATCGCACTCACGGTTGCCGACTGTTGTTTTTTCAGGGAAAGTTCAACGCGAATCCATCCAACAAGTTCATCATTTGCTCGAAGAGGTTGGAAAATAATGAGATGCTCTCCATCGACTCCTTCATGTGGCGTAGTCAACGAGGCAATCCCCCGGCCTGAAGACTCTTGAAGAGCCGGAGATGTCACAATTTGTCCAATTTGTTCAAGCTGGTCGGAGGCCACGACCATACTGTCCCTATCAATGACCACCACGCCTAAAATTTCCTCATCTTGCTGAACACGGGTCATCAACGCTTCCTGAACCACAAACAGGTTCTCCAAGACAGCTGTCGCTCCAATCAGAGACAGTCCCTCGGCAAGAGCCAACCCCCGCTGTTTGGATGCACGTTGCAACTCTTGTTGTTGCTCAATAACTTGAACGACTCCATACACACCCATGAAAAGAGCAATGATCGTTGAGAGAACAATCGTTAACCACTTTTCAGGATTGTTCATGATAAATTCCTGGAGTCGAAATTTTGAAAAACTCATCAAAAGAACCTATTGTTTCAGTTCAACGTCAATCATCTGTTGATCTGTCTTCATAACCTGAATCGTCTGCGACTGCGCACCTAAATACTGATGCCAAATATTCAGCTGATACGTCCCAGGTGGCACACCGCTAATCTTGAACGATCCAGACTTATCGGTCTGTGAAAAAAACGGGTGAGTGAAGACATGAACCCACGCTTCCATAAATTTATGGGCATCACAATGAACATCGAGAATTCCAGGTCGGGCGAGTCGTTTTGAAATAGCTCGGTTATTCGGCGGGACGGCCACATTTAAAAATGTTTTCCCGTTTTGATGGATATGTGTGTTGTGCAAGACAGGATCAACGCTCGTAATCTGTAACGGACTCCCACTGTATGCGGCCTGGACGCGAGGAATGAACCGGCACTTGTGATTGGCAAGTCTGGCAGCCTGCTTAGGTAAGGTCACTCGGCTCTTCTCAACTCCTTCAATACTCACGATGACATCCTGGATACCATGCGAATTTGAGTCACGCACAACGAGAGGCTCTTGTATTGAGGTGCCACAATATTGAGCATCACGTGTCACGGCTAGCGTCTTGTCTGGTGGAATAGTGCCTCGGAACAGGATACGTCCTTCTACCGTTGTGAACGTTGGGCGTGCCTGACTTTCTTTCGCCATGGCAACATTCAGATAGGCAATATTTGACAAGAGGTATAACGCAATGGCGATAGATGGTAAGCGTGTTTTCATGGTCCCTCCCCAGACTGTGAAAGTGATGTGATATAGAGCGCGAGGTCCCAAGCTTCTTCTTGAGTGAGAGAATCCCCATACGAGGGCATCGGCGTACCATCCAACCCGGTCATCAGAGAACGGTAGATCGCATGGGAGCCTTTTCCGCTTTTCAGCCGTGTTTTCGTGAGATCAGCAGGTTGAAGACTTCGACCATTTGTGTCGGAAAGAGATTGGGCCAGTGGCCCATCACCACGAGCGTCTTCTCCATGGCATGCCTGACAATACATTTGTGCATACAACTTCTGCCCTCGTTGCGCCGCATCTGGTGTGACTGATCGTGACGGAGGAGCAAGAATAGGCTCACCTGCAGGCTCTTCTTGAAAGCGAGGGGAAAAACTTCTCACATATTCCACAACGGCTCGACGGTCTGGTTCAGGCAAATCTCCATAATCAGACATCGATGTTCCTGCCACGCCGACAGAAATCGTTCGAAACAGATCCCCCCGAGTGGGCAGTTGCCCGGTCAGCGTGCTGCGAAACTTGAACACTCCCGCAGTAAAGTCGGTCGGTTGCGGATTTAAGGAACTGGCCAATTCACCCGTTCCATCGCCTCGTTCTCCATGACATCGCATGCAATGCTTGGTATAGACCCGCTCACCCTGGGCAAGAAGCGCTGGTGACGGTTCCTGATTCTGAATTTCAGTGCGGACTATAGGATCAAGCTTGTTTGGCTGTTCAACCGTACCTGGGACGCCTTGGGGTGACAATGACGTTCTTGTTATTGGAGATTCAACACTGCGAACCAGCGGCTGAGCGGATGATTTCGAATGATTGCTTGGCACACACCCAACACTGACGAGAAAAAGAAAAGAAAGGAATCCGCAACCGTACCGCAACCTATTCAATCTGAATAATCGTTGCAGACCATTCAGGGCACCGCGCGTTCGACTCATGCAAGAGCGACAGGACACTAAGCACACATCTCCCATTATGTTTGAGCATTCATGGCACGTAAACAGAGAGCTCTCTGTCAGTACACGATGACATAGACGATTTCGGCCACAGATTCTGTAATCTTGAGTTATAGCCGTTTCAAATATAGCGAAACCGCAGAAGGTTCAGCCGAATTGACTATATGTACACAACGCAATCACATATCGTGCAAGCGAATGTTCAAAGGGGCGGCTATAACTTCCGCCTGTTTGAATTGAGTCATTGCGCGGGGGTACTTGGAGACCTGTCATGCTGGCACCAAAATGAGCCAATAACCAGGCAAGAAATACGGTGATAGGAATAGGGAAAATTGTGAAGAAACAGGTGAAGGAAGCGGCAACATTCTCCAGCTTACCCACACTCACGTCTTGGGGAGTCTTTATCGTATTCGTTCTCGTTCAAAGGCTTGACAGACCCGCTGAAACTCTTGTTGAAGAGCTGTGAATTGTTCTGTCAATTGCCTCGGAGAAGCATTTCGCGCTTCTTGCTCAAAAAATTGACAAATTTCTTCTAGCAGGTCAGCTCCCATATTGCGTGACATGCCCTTCAACACATGTGCCATATCAGCAATGCGATCATGATCCTGTTGCTCAACCGCTTCTTGAAGCTGTGTCACGCAGTCTGTTGTATCATGAATACACTGATCAATCATGCGGACGACAAAAGAAGTCTCTCCTAATGTCCGCCATTCTTTCACCATCGCCTGATCAATGGGAGGAGTCGCCTCGAAATTATTTGAATTCGACGGGCTGCTCTCATGAGCCGTCTCGCCAATCTCGACTTGCGAGTCTGTCGGAAGCCATTTGGCCAGCACCTCAGACAATTGCCCTGCCTTAATGGGTTTCGCAAGATAGTCATCCATGCCCATATCCAGACATTTCTCTCGATCTCCCGCCATCGCATTCGCCGTCATGGCAATGATGGGTATCCGAGTCATGCCTTCGCGTATCTCATGTCTTGTCATCTGTTTTCGCTGAGATGCTTCACGGCGGCGAATCTCACTTGTGGCCTCATATCCATCCATTTCTGGCATTTGACAATCCATCAAAATCAGGTCATACGGGATTTGACAGACAGACTCAATGGCTTCTTTGCCATTATTCACCACATCAACTCGATGCCCCCACCCTTGAAGCCGTAACATCGCCAACTGCTGATTGACCTGTTGATCATCAACCACGAGAATCCGTGCAGCAAATTTCGGGACAGATGCCTGAACAGCCGAATGCCCTTCCGACGAATGCTGAGCCTGCTCGAATCTTTGGGAAGTAAGGTTCATCACCGTCGCGATTCCCTGTTCTAACCACGCCTTTCGAACAGGTTTACTCAGGCAGGCATCAAATCCCCCTTCATACAACGCGACAGGATCCTCAGGTTTCCCTAGCGATGACAACAAGATGAGTTTCGTGAACGCCAAAGCCGGGTCACCTTTGATGGCTTTGGCTAAGGTTACGCCATCCATCCCAGGCATTTGATAATCAAGAATCGCGAGATCAAAAGGTTTCCCGCGCGAGACTCCCGCATGCAACACGGCCAGTGCTTCGGCAGGAGTGGAGGCTGTCACGGCTTCCATTCCCCAATCTTGTGCATATTGCGAAAGAAGGTATCGATTGGTCGGATGATCGTCAACACAGCAAATTCTCAAATTCTGAAAACTGATTTCGGATTCCGGGGAAATCTGATGACAGGGGCCTTGCTTCTGTAATCGCAAGGTGAACCAGAACACACTGCCCTGCCCAACTTGACTGTCGAGCCCGATGGTTCCATTCATTAGCTCAACCAGTCGCTTGCAAATCACAAGACCTAATCCGGTACCGCCATATTTTCTGGTCGTAGAACTATCCGCTTGGGTAAAAGCTTGAAAGAGCCGACCTTGTACATCCGGTGCGATACCAATACCAGTGTCGGATACCTGCACGCGAAGTTGCACATCCGTCTCTGTTTCATCAAGCCGTAACACTTGAATGGCAACCTCTCCCGAGTCAGTAAATTTGATCGCATTGCTGACAAGATTAAGCAACACTTGCCGTAACCGTCCTGGATCGCCCTGCACCGCAGAGGGCACGTCAGGAAACACAAACGACGAGACCTCCAACCCTTTACTGGTCGCCTTTTCAGTTAACAAATCTAAGGTTTCTTCCACAGCAGTCTGCAGATCAAAGTCGATGATTTCCAACTCAAGCTTTCCGGCTTCGATCTTTGAAAAGTCAAGGATATCATTAATGATGGTCATGAGGGCTTCACCAGAATTACGAACCGTCTCAGCATAATACTTCTGGGAGCGTGTTAATTCTGTTTCGAGCAAGAGTCCGGTCATGCCGATCACCCCATTCATCGGAGTCCGTATTTCATGACTCATGGTGGCCAGAAATTCCGACTTAGACCGTGCCGCTTCGACGGCTTGGTCACGAGCCTGCCCGAGTTCAAGATTTTTTGTTTCGAGCTCCTGCGCAACCCGAGCAAGTTGCTCCTCACGCTGCTTTCGTTCTGTCATATCCCGAACCAGAGCAATCATGCATTTTTTCCCTCCCACTTCGATGATCGATGAGGAAATTTCTGCGATTAAATGATGGCCCATTTTCGTCATACAGGTCAGCTGATCGGTCCAGCCGTACCCACGTTGTGAAACAGAGTGAAAAAAGTCTAACAATGCCTGCCCTTCAGTCGGATGAATGGCGAAAACCGACATGGAAACCAGTTCATCTTCTGCATATTCCAGCATACTGGCCGCACGGGAATTCGCTTCGAGGATCGTATTGTCCTTGAGATCAACCACAAAAATTGCATCGTTGGAATGGCTGAAAATTTTACGAAACCGCTCTTCACTATCCAATAAAGCCTTTTCAGCACGCTTTCGAGTCGAAATATCTTTAAAGGTGACAACCGCACCACCCATCCCGCTTTCTTCATCGTAGAGAGACGTTCGTGTATATTCGGCGGGGAAGCGTGTTCCATCCTTTCGGAAAAACTGACTGAGTTTGACTTCACCCATTTCTTCAATGGAGAGATCATCACGAAGTTGCGGTTCTTGTTGAAATCCTTGCTCATCCTGAGTCTCGCTCAAAGGCTGAATCAAATGCTCAGGCTTTCCGATAAGTTCAGGTCCCTCCCAGCCAAGAAACCGAGTCGCCATAGGATTCACGAACGTAATATTGCCTTCCCGATCGACTCCGTAAATGCCCTCTCCTGCCGTTTCCAAAATCAATTCCTGACGTCTGGCTAGCTGCGTCACCTCTTCAGTCGCGCGTTGAACACGCTCTTCTAATTGCTCTTGATGGTGTTGTAGCTGTTTATCACGTTCCTGAATTTGCTCCAGCATGTCATTGAACCCGTCAATCAAGGTTCCCACTTCATCATCCGTTTGCTTTTTCAGACGAA
>BQIY01000117.1 GCA_021604265.1 Nitrospirales bacterium | reverse complement strand
GGCGATTTGGTCACGTTTGGAGACCGAGAGAAAGATGATGCTCGAACGGCCGTCAAGTTCATAGTCCAACGACACCCCTCTGCCCCTATCGGTATAATCGGGTTTTCGTTAGGCGGTACCGCCGCTGTCTTGAACGGACCTTCCTTAGACGTCGATGCCCTCGTCATCGAAGCCGTACTTTCGACACTTGAACAGGCAGTAATCAATCGTATTCATCAGCGCGTTGGCGCGTTGGCACCCCTTCTTGCTCATCCCCTACTCTTGTCATTTCAGTTTCGCTATGGAATAAACCCTGATTCCATTCGCCCAATCGATTTCATACATACTCTTGGAATACCTGTCTTTGTGATAGGCGGCACCCATGATGAACATACGCTTCCATCAGAAACTCAAGCCCTGTACTCAAAGGCGCATTCTCCCAAAGAACTGTGGTTAGTCCAGGGTGCGCACCATCAAGACTTTTACCAGTACGCTCCAACCGACTATGAGACTCGAGTGCTTCCATTTCTCAATACCCATGTCGGCTGTAGTTCTTGAGCCCCTCTTCAAGGCTGTGACAAGCCTTCTCTTTTGTAAGAAAGCATTGAGGAGGGAAACGTACAATAGATTGAATGAGGAAAAATCGTGACATGCCCTTGCCTTCATTTTGCTGACAATTGCATTGCCCCTTCCAACCCCGGTCGCGTAAACCCTTGAGCCACGACAACCGTGCATTCCCGGCTATAGGTCAAAATTGACCACTGATGCACATCCACTTTGATGTCATATAAACCGATAAGTCCTGGATGCTTTTCTCTGATATTCAACAGGGCTTTCTTATAACTCCCGTCCCCATTTGCTCCAGAAACACTCGTTCGATCTGTCGCAGAAAATATAATGGGAATGGAGAGCCCATGCTGACAGCTATCACCCAAAACTTCTCCTACCGGAACCGTGTTGTCGGGAATCTCATGCGGCGTCAAGGCCTGATAGGACAGCGGGGCTTCAGAATCATAATACAACACAAATCCCCCGACAAAAATCAGACCAGGACGAGCTTCATACGCCCATCTTTGTGACGGGGCACAACCATAGCCAAGAACACAAACGACCATCAGCATGAGAACAGTTTTCATACCGACCCCACTTTTCCTGTCACGACCGTACATGTCTGAGCATACAGGCCGAATACATAGACTGTAGCTTTAACATCGACATGCACATCGTAGAGAATCGAGCCTGTTGGTTCGTCGGCCAAGGCATTGTTAATGGCCCCGACATATCCCCCATTACCCCAGGCCACTAAGAAGAGTACGGATCGGTTACAGCTTTCCCCGACCACCACTTTATCCGTAGTCTTGGCTTTGACATCAATCGGACTGGCCGAACGATACGCTCTCGGCACCTGAATATCCGTATACAGACACCCGCTCAAAAACATCGATGCAGCCAAGATCAAGAGCATTTTCGTTAATAGTCGTTTCAGCATAAGGTAGAGCCTCCAAAGTATAAAATCATTTCATCATTCCGTCTTGGCCGTTCACCTGATGTGTATCCAACATCCGTCCTACATATCGCTAGCGTGCTTCCTAGCTTAATTGAGAAACGGGATTGAAGAAAGTCCAATTTTAAAATCCTTCTACACGATACGACTAAGTAATTTAGTAAATGAACAATGTGAATACGGCTTCATTTTCACAAACACTTGACTCCCAACACGTCTCATGTCAAATTTGAGATTCTTTTTTGGTCACAGTCATACAACGGAACGTATTTTTAACTTGACAGAATACACATGAGCTCAAAAAGAAGCAGAAGCAATCAATCAATCAGTGATTGGCCTCGACGGCTGGCATGGTGCCTCGGAGTACTCTTGTCCATAGGGAGCATGCTACCTCACATAGCAACAAGTCACGCGACGGACATTAAAGAACAAGCTGATTCCTCAGCGCAGCCGAAACACCTTCATATTACGCCTCAACCACAACAGCCAGCAGATTCACCCACACCTCCTCCTGATACCTGTCAGGGTAATATTCCCTGCTACAAAAAGAAATTAAAAACCGCCTTAACAACACAGGGAACAGAACAGGCGCTTCATTTGATCGAAGAAATTGTCGAGAAGGATCAGGCCGCTTTACGAGAAGCCCATAATCTCACCCATTATGTGGGACGCATGTCCTATCACCACCTTAAAGACGTCACGACAGTGATGACCCAATGCACGCCCGCCCACCAATCAGGCTGTTATCATGGTGCACTGGAAGCCTATCTCACCAGTAAACCGCGTATTCAATCAGAGGATGTCGCCGTCATCTGCAGTGCAAAACTCGAGAAAGAAAAAGGCCGATTCGCATACTTCAATTGCTTTCATGGTTTAGGACATGGCCTGACCATGCATCTCAATCATGACATCAAACACGCGTTAGCCCTGTGCGACACGTTAAACACGGCTTGGGATCAACAATCCTGTTACGGTGGAGTCTTCATGGAAGGCGTGGTCACGGGCATTAATGGTTCGGAACAACATAGCGGACATCATGGCAATGAGGCTCAGCACCACAAGACCAAACTCGTCGACCCGAAGGACCCTTTGTATCCATGCTCTGCACTCAACGAGAAGTATTTGCGGGAATGTTATATGATGCAAACCTCTATTATATTGCACCTGACGCAGTATGATTTTGCCAAGGCGTTTGGCCTATGCGATACCGCGCCAGAAGGCATGAAGCCGACCTGTTACCAAAGTATGGGACGAGACATATCCGGTCACACCCTGCGAAATATCGATCAGTCGATTCGTCTTTGTCAGTTGGGAACGGCCGCGCATCAAAGCCGTTGTTTCATTGGTGTCGTCAAGAATTTCCTGAATGTTTCCGGGCGAGCCTCAGACAACGCCTTTGAATTTTGTCGACAAACGCCCAAGCAACATAAACAGGATTGCCACAACGCCATAGGAGAAGAACTGCTCGTCCTCTATGCAGAACCCCAACAGCGCACTCAAGCCTGCGCTCGGTCAGAAACCAAATATATTCAAGACTGCCGTCAAGGCGCCCGCCTTAGTCTCGATCACTCTTCAACGTTGTTCAACCGTATGCCGTCTGTATCTTGAACGCGCTTTTTTATCCTTTCCATCTTTGTCACGAACGTACGCTTCATCAATTATTGAAGGAGTTTCAGCAAGTCCACTTTCGAGACTACATGGCTTTGCAACTGTCGCCCCTGATGGGAACACTCGCGTTCCCGGACCGAATGGGCGATGACTATCCGGAACTATTGAACGCCGGCCGAATTGTGCAGGGACATTCAGTAAGCGGAACAATGAGCCTGAACGTTGTCGCAGCGGTCGACCGAGACTTAGCTGACCAACTGTGGCGGTTGTCTTTTCATGAAGCAATTACCCACAATCAGCAATTTCAGCGCGGACTGGTGACATTTGCCCAGGACTCTCAAGGAAGAAGTACGAAACCGGCCGACCCCACTGGCCTCTTGAAGTTACAACGGCCGGAGTGGAAGTCTACGTCATTTAGTGTAGAAACGATCACAGTCTTGAGTGGAACTCGACTGTCCCAGGAAGAAAGCGATCACTATGATTACGGATTAGCCTTAATCAAAACTGCCGTCTCACTGATTTACACAATACAGCTTTGTCAGCAAATGCACCTGGATGCGGCAACCGATTCAGCTTGCCATCATCGATTGCTCACACGGACATGCGAGCGGGACAACGTGACTCTCACCAATCGGCACATACAGCGGAAAGGCTATTAACTCCGCAACACCGAGAAACTGACTCGGCATTATTCCGGTTGTTCATGGCGGATCCGCAAAAATACCGGAAATCGGGGCACACCATTTTTCGTCAACCCTTGATAGCGAAACGTAATCCGGCTTTGCACAGGCGGCGGATGACGTCGTTGTGCATTCGAGAGCCCGCTGCCAATATACAACTCTACCCCTTCATCAGTACGGACTTTGAGTGATCCGACTTGTCCAGCAAACTGACCTTTGCCCGGCCGATATCCAATCACCGTCGCTTCGGCATCCATAAACGGCTTCAGCTTCAGCACATCATGCGTTCGACCACTCGCATACCGAGCCGTCTTTCGATGAAGCATCAAGCCTTCTCCGCCTTGGTCAAGAACTTCGGTTAGCCGCTGTTGTAATTCTTCTTCATTCTGTATCGTTTGCTGCTCAATCATGACGAGAAACGGGGAATGCGTGTGCTCGACCAAACGCTTCATCGCACTCACTCGCTGATCAAAGGTCCCGTCATGTTCGGGCAGATCAAACAGCATCAACCGAATATCTCGCCACCCTTCATGAGGTGTGAGCTTTCTCACAATTGAAGAGGTCTCTTCATATCGTCCTCGCGCAATCCAGAGCTCGCCATCCAACGAGATATTCGGAAGACCGGCAGTAAACCAGGTGGGAGCGGCAAATGCGTGTCCGCCTCGTGAAATGAGGCGATGACCATCCCAGCGAGCTCGCACCCCATCGAGTTTTTCACTCACCCAATACTGGCTGACGTCAATACCTGGCTGATACACCTCAGCCAACATCACCGCCGGCTTATCCTTGGCCTCTGCGACTGACCAGAGCACAACACCAACGAAGAGTAGCGTCAACGATAGACAGGCATTCAGTTCCAAACGAGCACAATGAGAGAGATGCCTCATACGATTCGAAGCCGCTTGGATCATCAAACAGCAATCTGTTCGATAGTCTGTATTTCCTCTGGTGAGAGAGTAAACCGCCCGATGTCGAGATCCTCTTTCATGTGTTCCTGATTCGTCGTGCCGGTCAAGGGAAGCATGCCAATTTGCTGCGCGAATCGAAATATCACTTGCGCAAGACCAGCTTCAACCCGCTCTGCGATGGCACGAATCAGAGGATCGGCCCACAGATCCTGATTCGCCGTTAATAACGAAAACCCTTGGTAGATGATCTGGTGAGTGTTACAGATATCTCGGACTTCTTTATCCCAGCCCAATACGGCATAACATCGATTCTGCACGACCATGGGTTTGACCTTAGATTTCTCGCAAAGCAGACGAAGCTGTCCGGCATTCACATTGCTCACACCAATCATTTTGGCTTTTCCTGATTGGTAGATGCCTTCAATAGCTGCCCAGACTTCCCAATCGTCCGCTCCTAACCCTCCCCGGGAATAGGGTCCATGCAAGACATACGAATCGACATACTCCGTATGCAGATGTTCTAACGAACTCTGAAAGGATTGTGCGACCTGTGTGGTGATATCAGCAGAGACATCATAGGGTGTTCGATGATCCTGTCCGCCAACAGGCGTAAATTTCGTTTGCAAGAAGAGCGTCTCACGTTTGACTCCTTGCCCGGCTAACGCCAACAAGGCGTCACCCACTAAGGCCTCCTGATAATGAATAATCTGATTGGCGGTATCAATCGCCGTAAAACCTGATCTCACGGCTAACTGCACCAGTTGAGCCGTGGCATCTTTTTTCCACGCGGTTCCATATATGAACGATGGAACCGCGACATCATTATAGGCTGTGTAGACACTCATGAGTCCTCCATTCGTGTGGTAACTTGATAGCATGACATTCGGCATGTCTTTGATGACAACACCCTCACGCCTCGATGAGAATTTCATCCGTCATAGAACACGAGTATCTGATTATGCCGGAGTCGAGGTCAAGTAAAAGACGCAGGGACTTCGTACAGCAGGGCTTTGAAATTAGGCATGATCATGGCACAATAGCATTCAACGCTTGCTGAGGGACGGTCTATGATTTCATCTGTTCAACCAAAGGAGGTTTCCTATGGCTATGAAGCACCCGAAGTTTGAAGTGTTTAAGGGGAAGAATGGAAAAGCGTATTTTCGCTTAAAAGCGCGAAGCGGCGAAATTATCCTGGCGAGCCAAGGTTATCATTCACCATCGGGCGCTCGTCGGGCCATTACATCAGTCAAGGCCAACGCGAAGCTTGCGAAGCAATACGAAGAGAAGGTTGCCAAAAACGGAAAACACTATTTTGTCTTGATTGCCAAGAATATGCAGCCGATCGGTAAGAGCGAAATGTATGCCTCGAAACCATCGATGAAAAAAAGTATTCAAGCCGTAATGACCGCCGCTCCTGCCGCCGTGATTGAATCGGCTTGACTATAGCGAATCCAAATAAGTTCCAGTAGTGCCTAGGCCACGAACACTCAACACACCATTGACTTTGACGTTTCAATCTTTACTGAGAATCGCTGTGGAAATTATTTGGAAACGGCTATAGCACCTATTGAGAATCATACACATGTGCCCATCCCCTTTCACAATAGGAAGAATGGGGATGGGGCCTCTCATGAACGTGCGCGTGAAAAGGTAATAACCGCCGCCTCTCGCTCCCAGAATAAGAGAAGTCGTTTCTTTTCGATTACCATAAACGTCACTTCCCACCCCTGCCGTCCAAGTTCATTCATGCGTTCTTCCATTCTTTCGATTGGTAATTTACTGGCCCCGAACAGTAAGCTGCCCAGCACGCCTTCCGTAATCACTTCAACCTTGTATTCACGAGCAATGGGCATATCGTCTAATTTCCCTTTTGGGAATGTTGAAAAAATCCGCCAGCGTCGTTCTCACCCTCTCACCGTCCGAATGCTACGTGGTTTTCTGGAGAGAGTCTGCGTTGTGTCACTGAGGTGATTCGGCAGCGTTTGTAGGAGCTGCGCGAGAGTGCCGTGCTCACGTAATACCAGTACGCTCCGCTCGTCACTTGGGCCCTGTGATCTCACGCCATGGTGGTGCATCAATGATCAGCAATGGACGACGGTCGTTTGCCATGGTTTTGAGAATGACCGTG
>BQIY01000116.1 GCA_021604265.1 Nitrospirales bacterium | reverse complement strand
AGATGTTTGACCAATGCAGTTTCGATCTCAAAACATTCCGGCGCAGAAATATCTTCTAAATGAATCGCTCCAAACCCTGGCGACAGTCGTATAGCCGTATCAATAAATTCTTGTGAATTGGTCGTGTCAATCGGGATCGGGATCATGTTATAGCCGGTGAATTTCCTAAATAATGCCGCCTTCCCTTCCATAACCGGCATCGCCGCCAATGGGCCTATATTCCCCAATCCTAAGGTTCGGCTCCCGTTCGTCAGCAGCGCAACTGAGTGATGCACCCACGTGTAATTGTAGGCTTCGCTTGGATCTTTTTGGATAATCCGGCAGACATCAGCCACGCCTGGAGTATAAACCGCCCGCATATCATTAATGGTTTCAATTGGATGATTGAGTTCCATCTTGATTTTCCCACCCAAATGCCGTTCAAGAACCTCATCAACGATCTGCTCAACCTTGGTTTTCTCTAATGCCCGAATCGCCTTCAGGATTTGGGCAAAATGCTCACGATCATTGGCAATAATCGTGACGTCCCTCCAGATATAAAACTTGCCAAGCTTGCGTGTCTTCACATCGCCAATACTGCCGCCTTGCTCTGAGATCGCGGACACAAACTTGGCTAACACTCCCACCTGATTTTCACTCTTGTAGCGGACCATCCGAATGAATTCGGTCTTCCCGCCTTGTGCCGCTCTCGTTTTCTTGGATGCCATGGTTTCAAATCTCCGTATATTCTGGCTGCTCATATTTTTCAGACACATCCCTCTTGTGGCTGATCTGTAAAGCAGTCATGCAAGTAGTTTGGAAACACAACGTGCAGGAAGGCTACTCGGTGAGGGGAACAAGAACTGTTAGATTCATCAAATAAGCGTGAGGAGTTACCAGAAAACGTTGTATGAATTAAAAAAAACTCTGAAAAGAAGGCCGAAAGGTGATACACATTCAGAAGAATGCCTTCTTGAATGACCTCAACTACATTCAGCATATCGTATAGAGATACTAGAGACAAGCCTTGCTTGACGTACGACAAATTGCGAGAAGTGAATCATTGGGAGCAACAGTCTGTGAATATCGGAGGCTCTCCATTTATGACCATGACAACGAGGTTCCCAGAGACGGCGCACAATAATCAGGCTTCACGTTACGAAGTGTTAAGATCACACATTCACCTCTCTTGCAATGGCGGACTCACAAGCAGAGAAAATCCATTGAGTTCTTGCATCAATTGGTAATCAGACGCTGGTTCGGGTAACTGCGGCCGAAGGTGTGACTGCAAAATAATTGCCTTTTGACCGGACACATTTTCATGTGGTTCAAACTTATGATCTTCACCAGGGTTTATTTGATAGACTTTTCTCTGCGCATAGAACACGAGCGACGGACGTTTTCGCCCAAACTGAATTAAGCGATCCTCAGGCTTCAGATTCAACCCTGCCAAAGAGGCCAATTGTTGTGGAGGAGCAATAAAATAGACATGAAACTTAGGAAGTGCAAACACCACAACCACGAACACCAACACCACCATCATTCCTCCGGCTACGCCAAATCCATAGAGTCGCGTCTCTTTTGAAGCCAGAAAGTAGCGGAGCCCCATGGTTCCCAGAATCACAAGAAAACCTAGAAACACAGGAATGACCTGGACCTCCATATGACCGGCAGCCGGAAATTCTTTGGTAATTTTTTCAATGAATGTTGTATATACGGCTGGAGCAGCGGCTAACGTTAATCCCAAAGCATATCCAATTGTGATCAGTAATCTTTTCGACGTCGTGAGTCCTGGCGGAGACGGCTCTTTCAAGCACCGATTCCAATAGAGCGCAACAAGGATAGCTGATGCGGGGAATAGAGGGAAAATATAGTGAGGTAATCGCGTGGCTGAGAGAGTGAAAAAGATCAGCAGTCCCACAATCCACAATGCTGAAAATATCGCGAGTCTTTGCTCTGAGCTCCCGTCATGCGCGATCGTACGAAACGACGTTATCCCTTTTAGCGTGTAATAGAGGGGCATGGGGAGAAACGCACTCCAAGGGAAAAACCCCAAGAACAGAACGGGAATATAGAAAAGAATCGTCCCGCCATGACCTTCCATCGGATTGGCAAAACGTCCAGTGGTATTGGCTTGAGCGGCAGCTATATACGCTTCCCCGTGAATGGTAAACATCGCGAGATACCATGGCGCCGCAATCAAACCTACAACAAGTAAGCCGAGCAGCGGATAGCCTTTCTGCCAATAGGACTTCCATTGTCCGGTCAGACTCAGGTACGGAATGACCCCTAACAAGGGGATAATGATCCCCACCGGACCTTTCGCCAGCATGGCGCAGGCCATTCCCACATACAGGGCTAAGAACACCCAACGCTTGGATTGCTCGGATTCCATGCCGAGCCAAAAGCTATAACCGGCCAACGTCGTAAAAAATACTAATTCGGGATCGGTGAGCACCATGCGGCACACACCAATCATTTCGAGATTGAGAAGAAGCATCAGAGCGCCCAAGGTGGCAATGCGTGTTCCCCCAACCTTGGCAAGAAACCCATACTGCAACAGGATCAGCCCGATACCAAATAATGCAGACGGCAATCTGGCTGAAAATTCATTCACCCCGAACACGGCGTAGGAGGCACTGATAATCCAATACACAAAAGCCGGCTTGGCAAATCGCGGCTCGTAATTGAGCGTAGGAGAAACCCAATCACCGGTTTCCAACATTTCCCTCGCCGCTTCAGCATTACTGCCTTCGTCTCGGTCAGTCAAACCCAACTCACCAAGATTCACCAACAGCAGAAGACTGGCAAGGACAAAAATTGCTAAAATATTTCTGAATGACGAATTGGAAAACTGGTCGTATGACAATGAACGGTTACTCATTTCAGACTTGTTTTCGCCCTTGATAAATGAGCATCAAATTTCGTGCGTAGACAAAACTATTTGCGCTATTCCCTAATATAAGAATTTCATCGCCAAGATACAGAACGTACGCCAAGGTCATCACCGCCCCGGCAAAGCTCAAATACCAAAATAACAACGGCATATGGCTTTGAGCTCTTCTCTCAGAAGCGATCCACTGAATAATCCATCGCGAGAAAAACAGAAGTACTCCGAAGAGCCCAACACATTTCCAGACAATTTCCTCTCCGGTCATACTCGAAAAGTAGGTTTCAACTGCAAGCCAAAGGCCATCAATCATAGTCATAGTTTCACCATTGAAAGAGGAAGTGTTCTCACGAAAAGAACGATTTTGTCTGAAGAGAGAGGAATTAGGTGTTGTCGTTCAACGAATTCTTTGAGATACGGGATGAAACGTGGCTCGTCATATGTTGTTGATCGCGAATCTGATAGTTCAGACATCGACTCTGCATCCAACGTACGGCAAAGAGATCATATAAACTGGCGAACAATCGATTACCCACGCCATATTTTGATAGTCCATGAACTCGAGGAAAGTGTTGAACGGGTATTTCTGTCACCGAGAAACCATACATTTGCGCTAAGGCAGGGAAAAAACGGTGCATGCCTTGAAATAATGGAATCCGGTCGAGAACCGATCGCTTAAACACCTTGAGCGAACATCCCGTATCCTGAATCCCATCATGAATGACCGCATTGCGCACGCCATTGGCCAAACGGGATGACCACCGTCGAATCAGGTTATCATTTCGCCGTTGACGTCGCCCGCACACCACGTCGTACTGATTCGCGAGAGGTAAGAGTTTGCCAATATCATCAGGGTCATATTGAAGATCGCCATCTAACGTCACAATCCACGTCCCCTTGGCATGCCGAAACCCTGCATCAAACGCCGCCGTTTGCCCATAATTACGATCTAACGATATGACTCGAATTTCTGAATATTCATGAATGAGGTCTTGAAACAGACGGTCACTGCCATCTGTGCTCCCATCATCGACAAAGATAATTTCAAACGGCGCGGTTTGAGTTTCTTCTCGACCGGAAAAAAATGTAAGCAGCTGACGAGACAAAGGCGTAATGTTTTCTCGTTCATCCTTCATTGGGATAACAACTGAAATCCACGGATGCGAATCATCAGAGATCATGAGAAGGTCGGCTGCAACAGGACAGACTTTCTTGATTGAAGAACGAATTAACTCATTCACACATTGAGCAAACAGATGCCCCTGACAAACAAACCTAACCTATCTGATGACACAGGAAGGAAGATCGAGGATAGTATGTACAGACTCTCCGCACGTCAATCAAACCAGGACGCCCCCAAACTCAGGAACGCGCAAAGCGTGGGCATTTTACTGGATCTCAAGAAAGACGGTCAAACCAAATGGCGCAGATACACCCCCATGACGAAGAAACAGTTTTCAGAAGACATCAAGTTGACCACAAAATTGACGCTCATGTAAGGTGAGCGTCTTATTCACATAAAAAATGGAGGAAAAGCTGCAATGACCGATCAAATTATGCAAGCCTATTTGAATGTCGAAAAAGCCATGGAAAGCTAC
Organism: Nitrospirales bacterium; assembly: GCA_021604265.1. Next base: position 2,374 of record BQIY01000116.1, on the reverse strand, counting down.
AATGACGTCCTGAATGAATATGTCAGCAAGCTGCACGAGACCGATGGATCTGATAGCACGAAACTGGCGAGAATGAAAGCAGGGACAAAAGCCATGCGGGATAGCAGTGGAATTTATTTATCATATGCAAAGTTTGTGGCATATGGTATGCCAGAGAGCGAAGACCTCATTGAAGACGACATCCAAGCCTAACCCTCTCCTTCCTGCCGACGTTGCACGGTTTATGATTCCTGTATGAAAGGGAACCCACTGCAGAGGGGAATCTGGTCGGGGCGAGCCGATTTGAACGGCCGACCTCTCGCACCCCAAGCGAGTGCGCTACCGGGCTGCGCCACGCCCCGACGAAAATTATTTCAGTACGACTGAACAACACCAATGCAGGCTTCGCCTGAATAACAATAAGCCCTGCTCTTTTTCGTGAACCCACATCAATCTATCGATCATCAAGCATCTTAAGAATATTCTTTAATTCGGTCTTAACTTTTTTGACTCGCTCCCCACCAGGGGGCGGGACATTTGAACCACGCTTCCGACGGTACCAATACCGTTTCAAGCCGGCAATGGTATAACCCTCTTCGTAGAGCATACGCTTAATTTCAATCACAGTCTCGATGTCTGCTTGGGAATAGACCCGATGACGCCCTTGACTTTTCTTGGGACGAAGGAAGCTGAACTCAGATTCCCAAAAGCGTAAGACATACGCCGGAAGCTTAGTAATACCGGCGACTTCACCAATCTTATAAAACGTCTTTCCGGCTTGCTTCGTCTCCACCCTCATCAGGTCTATCACCGAAGAGGCACGCGCGCCCCCAGAAATCTTATGAGTTTACATGTTTTTTAAATAACTGACTTGGGCGAAACGTCACGACACGTCGTGGGGTGATAGCAATTTCTTCACCTGTTCGTGGATTTCGCCCTTTACGTTCACCCTTACTCCGCACAATAAAGTTACCAAATCCTGCAATCTTGATGGCTTCCCCTTTCTTTAGACTTTCCTTGAGAATGTTCAAGACATCCTCAACCCGGTCCATCGCTTCTGTTTTTGAAAGCCCCACCTTTTCACAAATGATGTTGGCAACATCAGCCTTTCTCATAATCCCCCTCAAACCCTAGTGTAGTGGTTAAAAATTCGTGTATAACCGAAGAAACATCTCTTGTTGCTCTCGAGATGATCATCAGTAAAACATGCATCTTATTTTTAAGGTTTTTCGGTTCACTACACTTGTTGACGATGGATATTCGTATTGGCTTGCCTCTAGAACCTTATCAGAGGCTTTTTTCAAACGTACAGGCGATTTCATGAAATGTCAAGGAATAACAACAACTTACCATTACTCAATCAATCGCCTCCAGAGAGAGACTATGAGAGGGGCCGTTCCTCCTGCAGCAACTTATACTCTATGCCATCAACTAATGCCTGCCAGCTTGCCTCAATGATGTTCTCTGAAACCCCAACGGTTGACCATTTCCCCTTATGATCACCAGACTCAATTAAGACGCGAACTCGAGATCCCGTCCCTTGACTCCCTGACAATACCCTGACTTTATAGTCTAAGAGCTTCACATCCCGTAATTGTGGATAGAATTTTTCAAGTGCTTTTCGCAAGGCATTATCCAACGCATTGACCGGACCATCCCCGATCGCAGCGGTATGTTCCACGACCTCTCCAACTTTGACCATGATCGTGGCTTCAGACATGACCGATTGTTCATTCGTTTGCCGTTTTTCAATAATGACTCGACAGCCCAATAACTCAAAAAACGGTGTATGTTCACCCAGTGCCTTCTTGACCATGAGTTCAAAAGATCCTTCGGCTCCTTCAAATTGATAGCCTTCATACTCTCGAGCCTTCAACGACGACAGGAGCGTTTGGACATGTGCATCTTCTTTGGGCAAACTCAGCCCGAGCGTTTCAATCTTGCCCAACACCGCGCTTCTGCCACTGTTGTCAGAAATCAAAACACGTCGATGATTGCCAATAGCTTCTGGGGGAACATGTTCATACGTTAACGGATTTTTTTGCACGGCATGAATATGCACGCCACCTTTATGAGCAAATGCAGTATCGCCAACATACGGTTGCCGTTTATTGGGCAGGAGGTTCGCAATATCCGAAACATACATCGACACATTTCGAAGTTGGGCTAACCGTCCATTCCCCAAAACCGGCATGTTCATTTTCAACTGGAGGTTGGCAACAATGGAACACAGATTTGCATTCCCGCACCGCTCTCCAATTCCATTGATGGTTCCCTGTACTTGCCGTGCACCGGCGTTGACAGCCATGATGGAGTTGGCCACACCCATTTCCGCATCATTATGGGCATGAATGCCGAGAGGCACGGAGCATTCAGCCTTGACATGTTCAAAAAT
>BQIY01000115.1 GCA_021604265.1 Nitrospirales bacterium | reverse complement strand
TCCCCATTCACCTGTGCGATGAGAAATGTTTGATGAATTTGACCGAGCGACACGACCTGTAGCTTATCTGGAGTCGGTGCATAGGAATGCTGAGATTCCCGGGACATCGTGCCTTGAAGCGTTTTCTCGCTCGTCGTTAGGGTTTGGGTCATCTCAGGCATGAATAAGGAAGCCGTTGCTTCGGTATTCATCGTGTGTTCGGGCTTTCGAGAAAAAACCGGTGCCATGGTGTGATGGACAGTCGATGCCGGGGTAGAAGGTGGTTCGGCAGGCTCTAGTCCGATATTGGCATTTGTCTGATTTTTCAATGGATGTCGTATGGCTGCTTTGATAACTGCATGAACCACATCGGCCTGAGAAAACCTGACTTCGCGTTTGGCCGGGTGAACATTGACATCGACTGCAGCATGAGCGATGTCAAGAAAAAGCATAAACGCCGGATGTCGGCCTTTTGGTAAAAATGAGCCATACGCTTCATATGCCGCATGCGTGATGGTGGTATTTTTAATGGCCCTTCGATTCACAAAAATTTCCTGGGGTGTTCGACTGGACCGGGTATGGTAGGGACTGACGGTCAATCCGGTGACTCGAATCCCGGCCTCTTCATAATCCAACGGCAGCATTCGGTCGAGCAATCGGGTGCCGTAAATTTGGACTAATCGGTCGAGACGAGTGGGTGTTTCAGGAAAGTCGAAGACGGTATGCGCATTATGGGTCAAGCGAAAATGCACCGAATGGTGGATCATGGCTGCCTGTTGAACGGCAAGGCAGATTCTCGAAAATTCAGTGCCGACAGACTTGAGAAACTTTAATCGTCCAGGAGTGTTAAAGAACAGATCTTTAACTTCGATTTGTGTGCCCTGTGGTGCCGGTTTTTCTTGGATGGCCCATTTCACCGCACCTTCTGATTGAAGTTCCGTTCCGACAACGGCTTCCGAGGTCTGTGTGAGAAGTCGAAACCTTGAGACGGAGGCAATGCTCGGGAGGGCTTCTCCGCGAAAGCCTAACGTTTGTATATTCAGGAGGTCGGATTCATGACGCAGCTTGCTTGTGGCAAATCTGTGACAGGCTAACTGTGCATCGTTTGGGCTCATTCCAGTGCCATTATCCGTGACACGAATCAGTTGTCGTCCCCCTTGCTCGATCGTGATCGTGATGACGCTGCTGCCCGCGTCTAGGCTGTTGTCAACAAGTTCTTTCACGACGGCAGACGGACGTTCGACGATTTCCCCAGCGGCAATGCGACTGGAAACGGTTTCAGGCAGAATCTGAATGTGACAAGAAGATGTTGTCTTCACAATGTTCGATGTCGTAACGAAGGGTCGAGGTTAGATGAGGAATGGAAATGTCTTTGGTCTTGTGATTTACTGGACTTTTTCGATTTGCTCTTTAGCTAAAGCGGCTTCCGACGAATCGGGATATTCGCGGATGACACGACTCCAAAGCTCTTTCGCTTGTGATTTTTGGTCATTTTCCTTCTTGACGAGACCGAGTTTTAATAACGCGATTGACACATATTTGCTCTCTGGGTACTCTCGGAGTAAATGCTGAAGTGCTTGCGTGGCGGCGTCATAGTCTTTTCGAATGTAATGGGAGTCACCGAGGTAATAATATGCTTGTGGGGTTAAGACGGCTGTAGGATATTGCTTTAAAAATCGACTGAACTCGACCGTCGCCCGTTCATATTGGCCATTCAAATACACTTTGTATGCAGAGCGAAAAACCGACGCCTGACTGTTGGGACCCTGTTTAGTTTGCCCATTGACATGGTTCTTAGTTTGGTTGGGCTGCTGCTGGTTGGAAGAATTTTTCTTTTTATCAGGCAGAGTCACCGGTTTAGCAGCAACCGTACGTTGTTGTTGAAGCATGTTGTCGATTCGGGATTCTAGGGCTTTAGCACGAATGGAAAGATCTTGATCTCGCCGTTGAGCCGATGCGCGAGACTGCTCGATTTGTTCCCGGAGGCTGGAACTTGTCCGTTCAAGTTTGTCGAGTAAATTCCGGGTGTCCACACTTGCCTCTTCCTCGGTCTTGATCAACTCTCCTACCAAGAAATCATGTTCATCGACTTGTGACTCCAGGGTTTCAATTCGATTGATGTATTGTTGTTCGCGTTTTTTGAAGTCCCCCTGCTGTGTCTCTAAGATTTCGACTTGTTTTTTGATATCAGAAAGATTGAGATCGGCAGCACATCCACTTAGCCCTAGGAGTACGCAGAGCGCACTGGCAAGTATCCTGAGGTCCTGATAAATGCATGTGTTTAGCTGACGGTTCATTTTTTCACCATCATTCAATAAAAAAACTGCTGGCCTTATGAAAAATGGCCCGTATATAAAGATTTTAGCAGGAGAAATGAGAAAGAGAAAGGGCTCTCAATTGGATGGCAGAGGGCTCCCTACCTTGCTTTGTTCAAGGATTGAGGCATTCATGCCAAAACACGATGGAAAATAGAGAAACTTGCGTCTATTTCTTCCCACGGCTGCTCAGAAGATTGACGCGTTTCGCTAATTCGGACAATCGAGATTCATGTTGATCGACGCGCCCACCGAGCTTCGTTCCAATTGTGGTGACGACCTCTCGAAGTTGATTGAGGCTTTTCGTGAGCTGGTTTAAATGCGCGATATTAGCTTGTGAGTCTTCCGATGAGCCTTGAGTATTTTGGAAGGCCGTCATGGTTTGGTTGAGTTTTCTGCTTTGCGCAGAGATTTTTGATCGGAGGTTTTTATCAACTTGCTCCAAGGCGGCTGCCACAGACTGAATGCCGGCATTGACCTCGGCGAGGTGATTATTCATGGCTTGTCCATCGGCATCCAGTTTGCCGACTAGCCCTGATTGATGCACTTCAAGCTCCTGAAGGCGTGCATTCATCTTTTGTAACGCTTTTCGCATTTCGCTTGAGGATTGGGACGTCATTTCCAGAGTCGAGAGATTGGTCTCAAGGTCGCCTTTGACTTTTTGGATCGTTTCGATGGTTTTTGAAAGATCATGAATTTTCTGCTCTTGACTTTCAAGTCGAGTGAGCAACGCGGTATTGGTATTCTCGAGGGCTTGTGTGACGGAGGCGACGCTCGAATTTACCTCGGAAAGGTGTTTTGATACGCTTTGCGTATTGCTTTCCATTTTTTGCGTGAGGTCGGACTGATGGGATTCCATCAGGTTCAGCCGTTCGTTTAACCGCCCTGACTCTTGCATGAATTTGTCACCTCGTTCACCTAAAAGCCCTCCGACAAATTCTTGTTTTTCTTTGAGTGAGCGTACCGACTGCGTTAATTCATCAACTTGTCCTGTATTGCTGTGCGTCTGAGTTTCAAGATTTTCAACCTGACGTTGCAGCGTTTGATTCATGGTATTGAGACTGGCTTTGACATCTTTCTCTAAGTACCCCCGTAAGGCTTGGGTGTCGGCATTTAATTTTTCCGTAAGCGAATTCACATGGGTTTCGAGTTGCTTGAGGTTGGTTTCCATTGTCGTGACCTGTCCGCCGACAAGCGTGCCGGACTGTTCCAGTGCTCCACGGATTTGTTCAACAGACTCGGACACGTCCTGGAGATTGGTTTTTTGAGTCTGCACCTCTGTGTCTAGTGAGGTGAATTGACTATCCAATTGATGACGTAACTCAGTATCCGCTTGACTGGCTCGTTCCGTTTCCTGAACCAGTTGACTGCCAAGCCCTTCCATCGAATCTTTGAAAGAGGAGAGAGAGGTCTGGAAGTCAGAGAGCTGTTGGTTGCGGGTTTGACTATCTTCGTCGATCTGTTGGATTAATGCAGTTAATTGATCTTGAGTCGAACCTGTTTGGGAGCCTAGCGTCGTTTGGTGCTCATCAACTTTTGTTTCCAGCGCTTGAAATCGATCATCGGCCTGAGACGTTTGCGATTCGAGATCTTGTCGGATGTTCTTTAACCGAAAGTTAATTTCTTCAATGTCTCCAGTCAAAGTCGTGAGGTCGGCCTCTCGTAACGCTTTGAGTTCTTGCCGTATTTCAGCACGTGCACGAAATAAGTCTTTCATGGCCGCACTTTGTTGAGTCTGTAATGTTTCGGCATCTTCCCTATTAGTGGCGATGATTGTCTCGAGCTCCTGCTTATCTTGATTTAACTGTCTGATCTGATCTTCCAAATCCTTCTGCACTCGTGCAAGGTCGGCCTTTTGCGCCACACATCCGGAAAATAGCAGTGCCCAAAAGATGACCGCGAGGCCGACAAGATAAGAATAAGGGGTGGGCAAAGGCCGACACGAGTGAGCAGGGATCATGATCGAGTTCATCATAAGTGCGTATTACTCCACTATAGGCTCGAAGATATTAAGGGTTTTGAACAAGTAAATGTCCTCGGCGATTCAGCTGATAGCAGACTTCTGTGGAGTCTGAGCAAAATGGTTTATCTTGTCCATACGAAATGATGGACACTCGCTCCGGGGTGACCCCCAGTTCGACCAGATAGTCACGAATAGCTCCCGCCCGTTTTTTCCCTAAGACCAGGTTGTACGCTTGTGTGCCTCGAGTGTCGCAATGGCCTTCAACCAAGAGTTTGGCGGTATTGGTTTCTTGAAGCCACTCGGCGCCTTGTTCTAATGCGTGCCGCCCTTCTGAGGTCAGTGTCCAGCTGTCAAACTCAAAAAAGACGTCAGTGAGGCCAGCTGCCAGGGTTGCGGCTTCTTCAGCTTTGATTTTTTTGAATTGCTCACCAAATGTATCAGACGGGTTAGCTTTGGCGACAGCGATATTTCCTGGCATTTTTTCGATCGGCAACGCGGACTCTCCGTTGTGATCTCCAAATGCTGACGTGCCTGAGTCATTTGGGGTATCGAATGCAACAAGCGGAGGGAGGTCGTCGGAAGCGGAATTGCTTAGACTCGAGTCCGCAAGTCCATCGTCGAATGAAGGCGATTGCGATTGAATTTCTTGTCCCGGGTCTTCGAATCCTTGTCCGTGATTGTCAGAGGACGGTGTTCCATCATCGAGTCCCGCAAACAGGTCGTTCTCTGATTGGGAGTCTGACGCTTGCTCTAACGGCGCGACGTCATGAGTGAAATCCAGGGGCTCAAGGTCATTGGTTGAAGAGGCGGTATTGTTCACCTCTTGATTTCCCAGCCCTGCTTCATCGAGCCCTGAATGCTCCATGCCACTCTGATCGTCAGACGTGTCGAGGTCCATGGCGACTTCTTCTTCGCCAGGCGACCCTGACATCGTCGAAACGTGGAGGTGTTTTTTTCCGCAACCAGCACTGATGAGGAACAATATGCCTAAAATAAGTATGATCGATGATGTGTGAGACGTTGGACGCATAATCTGTGCTCCTTTTTCTGAAGATCACTCCGATGGCTGAAAGGCGGTCACAATGGTGACCATGCAGGAGAACTGTGATGAGTTCCACCTGATGTTATCTGTTCTATTCCTGTTCCGTCACTGTTAATAATATAAATATGACTTTTTCCTCTTCGTATTGAGCTAAACGCCAAGTGCCGACCGTTGGGGGACCATGACGGGGAATCGTCAATACTTTGTCCCGATGTGATCTGCACGTACCGACTCCCATCCGGCGTCATGCGGCACAGCTTAAACCCTTCTCCTGAAATTCTACACACAAATGCAATCCAATCGCCACGGGGTGACCACGTTGGGGCGGCATTATAATCACCTTTAAACGTCAATCGCCGTATATTTGATCCATCTGCATCCATGAGATAGATTTGCGGACGCCCTCCACGATCGGAGGTAAAAGCGATTTTTCGCCCGTCCGGCGACCAAGAAGGCGAAAGATCGGCACTTCGATGCGAGGTCAGTTGCTGGATGTCCTTGGTCTCGAGATTCAGAGTAAATATGTCCGAATTTCCTTCTTGAGCCGAGGCATAGCTGAGTTGTTTTCCATTAGGAGAAAACACCGGTGTAATATTCAAGCTGGCTGGCTCAACCAAGACCTGTTCCTTCCCTGAGGATAAGGTTCGCTGGAGGATTTGTTGTTTTCGTTCACGATAGGCCGTGTACACTAAGGATTTTCGATCGGGAGCCCATGTGGGCATCAGGTTTAAAAATCCATCTGCTGTGACCTGCTGCGGGCCATACCCGTCGTAATCCATCACAAAGAGTTCTCGTCCATTGCCTTCTTCTGACACATAGGAGATTTTGGTTCTCGCGATCCCTGGCTCTCCGGTATAACGATAGACCAGTTCATCGGCCCACCGATGCGCCATTAGACGGACAAGGGGATCCGTCACTTTGAGAGAAAAGTACCGTTTCCCAAGAAGAAACTCTTTTGTGCCCGAATCATGCGCGCAGGCGTCAAACACCAGGCCCATTCCACTACTTTCTGTTCGACCAACTCCCACCCGTCCCCACGTCGAAACAGTCACCCCTTGGTTTGACGCTTCAGCGTGATTCTCTGGGCCGACACACTGACTTTCAGAAAATTTCCCAGGGGTGAGAGGAAGGTCGACAGGGGAAAATATCTGGGATCGCGTGAGGTCTGCTTTGAGGACAGGCACGACTTGCTGGTGAATCTTGGGGGATGTTGCGCCATCTATGTTGCCGCTCCCAAATTGCATGACCCAGATTGGAATGCGTTGAAAGTCTGATCGTGAGGCTTCGAGAAGTGCGTCTTGAGCAAGAGAGGGGGGGATCATCCAGATTTTCCCAACGGTCAGTACAGTAAGAAAGAGAATGAGGCTGATGACAATTCGAGTCATGAGAGAGACTCTCCTATTCTAAATTTATAAAGAACGTCGAGATATGATGAATTCATATCTTTTGGGAAGGGAGGGAGCGGACTTGCGGCTTTGACAGCTCGTTTGGCCGCCGCATCATAATATCCGTTTCCGGACCCCTGTTTAATGCCAAGATTGATGACGTCGCCTGATGGCATGACTCGAAACCGTAAAATGACTTGCGGATGATCTT